>CAZCRQ010000096.1:7087-9933 GCA_964501095.1 uncultured bacterium
TTCCTATCTGACACCATTTATACGGTATTTCCTTCATAAGTAGCATGGACGTCTCGTCTATGTCGCGGGCGGGACGCCCGTGCTACTAAGTAGCATGGACGTCTCGTCCATGTCGCGGGTGGGACGTCACGGGCGGGACGCCCGTGCTACGGTGCCACCCGTCATCATCCGCAGATAATGTATTTAATAAAAAACTCTGCTGGTTCTTGCGCTTCTACTCACCACCAAAAATTCTCCCTTTGATAGGTGCGCAAGTCTCAACAGAGCTTAAAAATCAAGGGCAAGTTAAAATGAGATTTGTGTTGGATATTCTGCTAATCCCCGGTTTTATTTCAATAGCATCACTTTCTGAGTCTGGATCTGACCTTCATACTGCACCTGAACTAGGTACACGCCACTGACCAAGGTTTCCGTTGTGGAGGCGGCATCAAAGGTGAAATGATGGTCACCTGCGGGGAAAGTTTGCCGGACTTCATGAACCCTCTGTCCAAGGAGATTGAAGAGGGCAAACTCCACTTCCCCAGTGGCAGGGAGGGTAAATGGCACTGTCAAGGTCGGATTGAACGGATTCGGGAACGCCGGATTGACAGTAAACCCATCCAGTAGCGCGACCGACTTGCAGTCCAAAACGAGTTCAGCGTAAGCTCCTTCACCAAACCGCAGGTTATTGCTATACTCCGAGATCGCAAGTTCACATCCATCGGCAGCTTGCGCGATGACCATGATCGGATTCCCGGGAGTAAATCCCTTGACGCCATATTCCGCGGAACCCTGCCAGGCAATGACAGGAACAAGATCATCTTCATCCATCACGATGTTTTTCCCCACCATCTTCGCTCCGTCGTAAACCTCGAGGTAGGCGGGTCGGTTCAATCGAAGTTGATCGGAAAGATGGACTAGGACTACATAAGGCAATCCAGTAGGCACAGGCGCTCCGGGAATTTGTTCGATAGCTGGTTGTGAATAATCCACGGGAAGGCGAAAGACGCCAGGATTAAAATGAAATGTCACATTCGTGTTGACAAAAATGAAGTAGCCCTCACCGGGGACCATGTTGCCAACAGTATTGATGAATGGAGGCACCCAGAGCCGTCCATCATCGGTGAGCATAATAATCACGTTATTTGTAATCTCAGAGAGTGCGGTGGTCGCTGTGATTGGATGATCGAAGGGGAAAGCGAGCCAGTTCCACAAACCGGATCGCAGGGAAAATTCCATATTAGGATTCACCGCATTGCCCTGGATTGTAACTTCGGATGCCTGGGAGCAGAAAAGCTGGTATCCTTGATGAACATCGATATTCCCAATAGTGTTAATACCGGGAGGAATATAAATGCCGCCGTTACTCTGATAGACAATCACCAGATATTGAACTCCGCCGAAAACAACTGAAGCGTTTAAGTTAATGGGTTGGAGATAAGTTGAAATTAGCTCAAAGTAATTGGCGCGTAACGGCAAGGTAAACGAACTCGGGGCAGTGCAAACCACAGAATTGGAATGAGCTGATTCTCCACCATCATAAATTGCGGTAATCCAGTAGGTGATTGTCTGTTCTGGAGGAGGAGTGAATTGATAAAATGTTTCTGTGGTTTCGTGGAAGAAGACGCCATTGGCATAGATTCGATATAAGGAACGAAAATCATCCAGCTCCTCGAAAGGTGGTGTCCAGGAGAGTCGGAACTCTAATCCGATATTCTCTCCCTGAGCATTCAAAGGCGGCAGTAATTGCCAGAGTGTCGCTTCAACATCGGTTACATGATCCAGATCGTCTACTACTAGGGGAACGACAACCGATTCATATCCAGCGGCTTGAATGAGTATTTCGGTAGCGCCGGAAGAAATTCCATCCAGGGTAAAAGAGCCGTCCTGAGCACAGTTGGTTTGCACTCCACTCGAGGAGACGGTGACATTCGCCAGGTTTCCCGGAGGATTCATCGCCACTGTCCCTGATACTGACGCTCCTGGGACATAGAAAACCAATGCGGATCCATCTACAATGGGATGAGCTGTTGGAGCGTAGCTGCCAATTCCAGTATTATCGAAAAAGCAAATTTCCAAGCCAATAGTCTCAGTATGGTCTTCAATTCCAACTGATGCATTCCCTAAGTCATTGGCATCATCATATTGGTATAACAGCATTCCATCACCATTGGGCGTCTGGTAGACCGCTGGGTCGTATAGGACAACTTCAAAGGTTTCAAAAGTCGCCCCATCAGGCCATTGGCGACTGTTGTACCATTCGATGATGAATGTACCGTTCTCCTCATCGTAATAATGGGATAAATTGGTCAATGTGGCACGGAAATCCTCCCAGAAAGGGGCGACCATCGCCGGAGGTCCGCCGGGGGAGGAGGGAATTCTGGTATTGCTGAAATTGCGAGGGTTCGTGGTGTCCGCTAAGGCGCCGAATGCGAACATCCCATTTTCGCAAGCCGTAATATGGTCATAGTCTAACCCATAAAACGTAAAAGTAAAGGGAAGATCGATAATATAATTCAGATCTTCATTTGGCTCTGCCGGAATAACGACACGAGTTCCGGGACCTCCTTCGAGCGGATCATTGGCGATCCAGTTGTAAACCGGGGCGAGAGGATGGAAATCCTGGTTCTCCACGGCGATATAACCGTATTCATCCGGTCCGGTGACCATACCGGTGCTGTCGGCAATTACGATGTCCAGAGTATGCTCTCCCTCCGCCTCCACGGTTACGTAGCTCTCGCCAAGCAATGGATCCGAGACCGCCGCGATCCGGTAAGCATGACCATGTGGAAGTTGGAGAGAATATTCTCCATTATTATCGCTGGTGCTGGTTGCAATTACATTACCAGCGATTGAATATGCAGATA
>CAZCRQ010000097.1:0-9849 GCA_964501095.1 uncultured bacterium
TATTTATACTGATAGTATCTTGTTGTTGCCCTATCTCAAGCTGCCAAAACGGAAAAAAGTGATGCAGGTTCAACTGGGACTGTTTTACCTGTTCCTCTTAATCATAATAATTCAACGCAATTCCTGGAACTTCCTGATAATTATTATCTCATTCATCGCCACATTGGTTTTTGTGTTGATTGTTTACCTGCGAGATTCATCATTTATTCACACCTTCGGTCAACAAGCGCAGCGGCGAATACGTAATCTGCTGGCTTTATTTACAGTTTTTTTGATTGCCATTCTTTGGCTCACCGCACGACAGGCGATTGACCCAAGTAGAATCAGTGTAGGGCGGTTGATGATGGAGGAGACTGATAAGGGTGATACAGTTCTGTTTATCGACACCAGCGTTCCCCCCGCCTACCCGACATTGCTCCTGCTCGACCGTCAGCAGGGATCACGTTACCTGGTAGCATTCCCTCTCGCCTTTTTCAACCAGGAGCGAGTGTTTTATACCGAGCCGACATTTCCCTACCCGGCACGAGAACAGATAGGTAATGAGGAAAGGCAATTTCTGGCAGATCTTGAAGAAGATATCCGAAAATATCAACCGAAACTGATTTTTATCAGAGGGGATGGACTGGCGCAGGCATGTCCAATAGGATTTGATATTTTGACGTATTTGAAGCATTTAGAGTTTGCGGTTGGTGAGATGAGATACTATAAAGCGTTGAGACGAATAGATCAGTATGTTGTTTTTAAAAGAAAATGATCCACGAAGGACACGAAGAGAACGAAGGATTAAGAAGAGAACGAAGGATTAAGAAGAGCACCAAGGATTAAAAAGAGCACGATAATAATAAAAGGAGCATCAAGAAATGACGGAATTGATACTTAAAGATGAAGTGTAGGCGATAATTGGAGCGGCAATCGAAGTGCATCGGGAACTTGGTCCGGGATTTCTGGAAGCGGTGTATTAGGAAGCATTAGAGATTGTGATCTTAATCAAATCCAGAATCGATAAATTCAGTATCTTCATACGGTGCTCCTGCTGAACTTGCCCTGACTGAGTGGAGCCGGTATATTTATAAAGTCCTGATTTTTTTCTCCGTTAGAGTAAGTTGATTGACTTATCCATAATTCTTATAATTGCAGAAAAGGACTATTTTAATTAAAAATAACGAGCTTAAACCGCAAAAGGAGACAGCTATGCGAACGATCAGATTCCTCATGATAGGTTTAGCTTTGTGTATAGTCGGTAGTGTTTTCGCAGTACCGATTATCCAAGTTAATCCTGAGCAGTTGAACTTCGGAATGGTCGTGGTAGGTACTGTCCGCACCATGGAATTAGTCATTCTCAACGTCGGCGATCAGGTTCTCATCTTCTCAACTCGTATGGGAGGAGCAGGCTTTGACGCGCCGATAGTTAACCAGGAAGATATTGCGCCTGGTGGAGAAGTGGTATATGCCATAACCTTTGCCCCTAGAGAAGTAGGAATGTATGAGGGGCATTATGTAATCAACAGCAACGATCCTCGTCGTCCGGCAGTCAGAATTGGATTATTTGGACATGGAACACCTGCCGGAGAGGGTCCACAGATCAATGTTCCCAATATCCTCGAATTTGGTTTGGTCCCAGTTGGTGATACTGTCACCCGACCGCTCACTGTGTCCAATGTAGGTGGGGCAAATTTGATAATTTCCCTCACGGTTGAAGGTGGAGAAGCATTTTTTGCCGAAGGATGGAATGATGTTGTAATCCCTCCTAATTCGGTGCAAAATTTTCATATCGCCTTTACACCGCCGGCGGTTGGGATTTTTGAAGGCGTAGCCCGAATTGAATCTAATGACGAGGATAATCCGGTAGTTGAGGTTGAACTTCGCGGTCAGGGCGGTGAGGTCGGAGGTCAGCCGATCATTCACGCGCCGGAGGTAATCAACTTCGGGGAGGTTCCTGCCGGTGAGGCTGTGCATCGCAACCTGATCATCACCAATGCCGGTAACGCTGACCTGATTATTTCCGCCCATATCAATCAAAATGCCGTTTTCTTCTTTGAACCCTTTGAACACCTCATCATTCCGCCGCGTGGACAGGGAACATTCACGGTCGGCTTTCTCCCTCCGGAGCCCGGAGAATACAATGGTGAGATCGTCATTAACAGCAACGATCCGGAACACCCGGAAATCGGCGTCAGACTACTGGGAGTGGGCATTGGCGAGCCGGACGGTCCAAGGATCGATGTGCCGCGACGCTTGGATTTCGGCGCTGTTGTTGTCGGGGAAACGGTCGCCCAAGGGCTGATAATCCATAATATAGGCAATGCAGATCTCCTCGTTTCAGCCATACTTGAAAGCGATATTTTTGGCATCGATGAATTTGATGAAATAGTGCTGCCTCCACATACCCAAGAAACCCTCCCTGTCTTCTTCACTCCCCCGGCAGTGGGCAGATTCGCCGCTGAATTGGTCATCCAGAGCAATGATCCGCAGGCTCCGGAGATTATAGTCGAGTTGGTCGGAGTTGGCGCTGAAGATATTGAGGAACCGCGTATCGAAGTCCCGAGACAGCTTGCCTTTGGTGAAGTACTGGTCGGAGAAGAACGAACTCTTGGGCTTCGAATAGCCAATGTTGGAAATCAAAACTTGACCGTCCATCCATTCCTCGAAGCCCCGGCATTTAGAGCGCCATTAGAAGGATTTAACGTGGCGCCAAGAGGCGTGGTTGAACTGCCGGTCACCTTTGCTCCTGATGAAATGGGACATTATACAGCTTCTCTCATCCTGGAAACCAATGATCCCATGAATCCCGAGGTTGAAGTACTCCTGACTGGACATGGTGTTCAGCATCATGGCGATCTGCCGATTGAAGTTCCGGATCTTATCGACTTCGGAAACGTTCCGATTGGAGATGAGGTTGTCCGTGAATTGGTGATTTCCAATATCAGCAATATGGAATTGAGCCTCAATGTGCATGTGGAAGGAGCTGGTTTCTTCGCTGATCCGTTGGAAATGATTATCCTCTTGCCTGAACAGCAAATCGTAATGCCCATTGTCTTCGAGCCTCGCGAGATGGGAGTGTACGAAGGCGAAGCCATTATCCATTTCAACACTCATAACATCGAGGATGTCGTCGTTCACCTGGTCGGACGCGGTGGAATGAACGAAATGGGACCGAGAATCGATCTCTCCCAACATCATTTCGAATTTGGCGAGGTTGCTGTCGGTGAGCAAGCTACCCAGGAACTGGTGATTTCCAATATCGGCAATGCCTTGCTTCTTGCCGAGGCGTCTCTTGAAAGCGAGGTGTTCGAGATTCCGCGGTTTGAGCGAATCAATCTTGAACCGGGCGATGAGTTTGTCTTACCCATTACATTTACCCCGACTGAAGTCGCCTTCTTCGAGGGATTGCTGGTGATCCACAGCAACGATCGTGAGAATCCCGAACTCGGCGTCGATCTTGCCGGACGCGGCGTCGAAGGCGGGCATCCGGAGCATCATTTTGAACCGGTGCCGCCAACCGGGCTGCCGTATATCATCGTCATCGATAACGCCACCCTCGATGAGGAGCCGTTACACTTCCCGGATGAAATCGGCATCTTCGATGGCGATCTCTGTGTCGGATTCGCAATAATCGGCGAGGAGATGCCGTTGCCCATTACAGTTTGGCAAGGTGCGCCGGAACAGGAATTACCCGGCTTCACTCCCGGAAATCCGATTAGCTACCTGATCTGGTCGGCGGAAGAACAGTCTGAGTATCAGGCGCAGGCGGAATACATTCAAGGTGATGGAACTTTTGGATTCGGTGTATACTCACAGATCACACTTCACGGCTATCGCACGATACTCATGACCTTCCCGCTTAATGCTCGTTACTTTGAACTGATCTCATTCTTTGGGACTCCGGATAATCTGAATGCCGAGAGCATTTTCGGCGGATTGGAGCACTTGGAGATTGTCTATCAAAATAACGGCGACATTCTTATTCCTCCGCCGATAAATATCAATACGATCATGAACATCAAGATCACTCAGGGCTACCAGGTTTTCTGCTCCCAGGTGGAGGAGCTGGTGGTGGAAGGTTATCCACTCGATCCCGCCACCGAATACTCAATTGAATCCGGTTACTGGAACTGGCTTGGCTATCCGTTGCCCTATGAGCTGCCGGTGAATGTGGCACTCGCACCAATTGTCGAGCAGATCGAGATTGTTCTCGCTGACGACGGTCGTACCTGGATCCCCGAACTCCAGGTCAACACTATGGGCAATATGAATCCCGGAGAAGGGTATATGATCTTCGTTCATGAAGATGTCACCTTCCAGTACCACCTCGGACATTGGGAAGCCGCCGGGTACGATAATCCGGTCTATTCTCCAACGCTGGACGGGATGCCCCAAGCCAATGGATTGCCTTATGTTGTGGCTGTTCGGCTTACCGATGCCCTGCAGGCTGAGAATCCAGCGATTATCGAACTGTATGACGGTGATTTGCTGGTCGGCAAAGGATTGGTGCAGGATGGGCAGGATCGTTCGGTGGTCATCGCCTGGGGAGCTGCCGATCAATTTGACATTCGCGGTTTCCGCAGGGGCAATCCAATTTCCCTCGTGGTGAATGCCGCCAATGGTGAAGAGATTGCGACTTTGGTTCTTGGCGAAACTCCAATCTTTGGCAAGGGCGCTTATGCGGATGTGCGGCTCGATCGGCAGACTGTGGAACTGCCGGCAAGTTTCGTGATGGAGAACGCCTATCCGAATCCCTTCAATCCCTCGATCACCGCGCCGTTCTTCGTTCCCCAAACCGGTAAAGTCACGATCACCGTCTTCAACGTCCTCGGTCAAAAGACTTATGAGATGATCCGTGAATATGAAGCCGGGAATCATCAATTCGTCTTCGATGCTTCGACAATCAGCGGAGAAATGGTCAGTGGGATGTACTTCCTGCAAATGCGCTATGCTGGTCAGGTACAGACTCAGAAATTGCTGCTGATCAAGTAAAATATAACTCTGTAATTTATACATCTTTCCTGATAAGGGGTTGCTTATATGAGCGACCCCAATTTTTTGTTTCTAACTTGACTATTATTTCCCCTCAGCTTAACTTTATTATAATAAATCCTCAATTGTGGTAAGATCATGATTTACTGTGTTTCAACACCGAAAATCACCGCACACAAGCCGGATTCACATTTGCAATCCGTCACATCAATCCTGAATTCGCCTCGAACGGCAAATTCTTTCACATGTTGCAGGATATTCAACCAACTGAGGGTTTACTGGTGTTTCCAAGTGAGGATCGGGTTTGTCACTACATCTTGTAAGTCTCGGTCAAGAAAGAACTTACCCCTTCCGCTGCCGGTAAAGAGTCTGATCGACTACGGCAATCATTGCCGGCAGATCGAATTGATCACCCAGGAAATGATGTAATTTCTTTAACTCCTTTTCTTTATCATTCAATACTTCATTGTAATTGATATGGATTACTCCCATATTTTTTTGCTTTGCCAACCATTTTTCAATTCCTTTTAAGTGTTTGGCAAACAATTCCCCAACTTCCTGCTCACGGGCAGCATCAAGTTTCTTTCCCAGCCGTTGCAGCATTTGTCGTTCGGAGGCGAGAATCTCGCTCATTTCCCGGTGCATGAAGACAATTTTATAATGCTCATCTGTTGGTAAATAATATAGAAGCAGCGAAACCATTTTAAAGACTTTACCACGCGTATCTTTCACCCAGGAAGTGTCTTCCTTAATGGTTTTCACCATCTCGAATTCGTAATAACCTTTAGGGTTGTCGATGTCGGATTTACGAATGTTATCGGTCATAACTGGCAACCCCGCCGCTTCCATAATGCGCATCATCATTGAGGTGCCACTGCGCGGGAGACCGGAAACGATATAGATAGTATTATTTATCATTTTTTCAGGCTACAGGCTTCAGGCTTTGTCTTGTTGGCGGAAAAATTCCACTGTGCGCCTGACTCCATCATCCAGCTTCACAGTGGGAATCCAATTGAGTCGGCGAGCGGCCTTATCATTCGCCAGACAACTTCGGTGCACTTCCCCCGGCTTAGCAGGACCGTGAATCTCGTCCGTGTTGGTCCCGCAGGCACCACAAATCATCTGAAACAGTTCAACAACATTAGTCTCCTTTCCGGTGCCGATATTGAATTCTTCATTTTGTTCGCCTGAGAGTGCCAATATAAAGGCATTGACCACATCACTGACATAAATATAATCGCGGGTCTGCAATCCATCGCCGTTGATTGTCGCAGGTTCGCCCTTCAGCATCCGGTTGCTGAAGATCGCGATTACTCCTGCTTCTCCGAATGGATTTTGACGGGGTCCGTAAACATTGCCCAGACGCAGGGCGACATAGTCAATGCCATATTCCCGTCGATAAAACCGCAGATGCAGTTCAGTAGTGATCTTGGCGATTCCATAAGGGCTGACCGGTCTCGGGGGGATAGTTTCTGGGGTGGGAAAAGGCACAAAATCATCGTATCCCGCACCTCCGGAAGAGGCGAAAATCACCTTTTTCAAACCAAAACATCTACCCGCTTCAAGCAGGTTCAATGTGCCACGGATGTTGACATCAGCATCAAAAAGAGGGTCTTCAACACTTTTCCGAACATCCATCTGAGCCGCCAGGTGACACATCACTTCAAACCGATGTTCTGCCCAAAGTTGCCTTATTTTCGGATCGCGGATGTCCATTTCGATAAACTGCGCTGGTAAAGGAAGATTGCGGCGGCTGCCGGTCGAAAGGTCATCAACAATTGTTACCTCATGTCCATCCGCGATCAACCGGTCTGCAACATGGGAGCCGATAAATCCTGCGCCGCCGGTTACTAATATGTTCATATAATTTTTCCGAATAAAGCATTAAGCACGATAAAGTGCAACACTCGATGCTTATGATTCTGTGATCTTAGTAATCGCCTTGTTTGCCTCCTCACGGACGAGAGAATCGCGGTCGGATTGAAGTTTACGCAGTTCAGGCAGCGCTTTTCTCGCCGCGGCGCCAAGGTTGCCAAGCACACGGGCGCCGCCAAATCGTCTCGTGACTTCCGCAGATCGCAATTGTTGAATCATCTGCGGAATGATCATCTCGCCGCAAGAGGTTAGAGCATTGATCGCCGCCAAACGTACATACACGTCCGAATCGGCTAAAATGAAGATCAACTTTGGGATAGCGGAGTCACGCAGACTAGCGGAACGACTAATCACCTGGATAATGCCTTCACGCACTCGGGCGTTACGATGTGAAGTCGCGTTGATCAAGGCGGGTTGAGCTTTCTCATTGAGACTAAGCTCTGCCAAGGTAATAATCAACGCACGTCGGACTTCGTCATTCTTGTCACTCAAAGCATCGATCAGCTTATCAATAACCTGCAAGGCGCCGGCACCGGAATTGCTGATCGCCCGCACCGCCGCGATCCGAATTTGCGGGTCTTTCTCCTCAAAGGCTTGGGTCAACAGGGTAAGGATGGTTGGATCATCCGATTTACCGCCGCCGAGCACTTCACAGGCAGCCAACATGTGAGTGGGATTGGGGGAACGCAGCCATTCCTTCATTTTCTCTGTCACCTGGGGACCCATGTTGCTTAAAGCTTGAATGGCAAATTCACGAGTACGTTCCCGATCAACCGCCTCCATAACCACGGAAATAGCGGGTGCGGCATCGGGACCAATTCTTCCCAGGGCGCGAAGGATGTTGACTTGGGTGCTGGTATCGGAGGCTCTCATTAACGCGGTGAGACGCGGCACCGCCGGTGAGGAAGCCGGTCCTATACCGCTCAATGCTTCCGCAGCATGAGATATCATCTTTTCATCCAAATCATCCAACGCCTTTGATAATAATGGAACCGCCTCTTTTGCCGCCGGACCGATCAAGTACAATGCTTTACACAATTTATAACGGGTTTCCGTATCGCTTTTCTCCCACGCCTCGATGATGTATGGCACTCCCGGACCGCCAATCTCGGCGATTGCCTGTAATGCCCGATCTACCGTATCATCCTGATCTGATTTGAGACGCTTGAGATAAGTCCGAATCGGTATGCGGGCAGAGGAATGAGGTTCATCCTTGACACATCCTCCCGCAAGAAACAGCACACAGAGAACCACTGATAAAAAAGAGGTTAGTTTCACCATGCCAAACTTGGACAGTCTTTTAAATGGATTGATGGAGTTCATTCGATCTCCCTGGCAAATGATTTCTTTTAGTGTACTGGTTTAAAAGAGCTGCCGCAAGACTTGCCAGCTAAATAATCACCGAGATTCCGGATTGAAAGATGCTGAAAATCCCCATCGGCAATGATACACTGAATAATATGAGCCGACGCTTCATTGTATTCCAGGCGTTGAATGGTTCGGTTTACGCTCTGATTCAACTGAGCAGCGTTATCGCTCGCAAATCCTTGAATGCCAGCGAATTCGAGGTGACAATCCTGACTATCATGATGCATCTGACGGCATTCACTTCGATCTGGTGGGGATGGATTATCGAAGGCAGAGATCAGCGTCCCTTCCTGCTCAGCGCCGGATTGGTCGGTTTTCTTGTCGTCGGCTCAGGAATTTTTCTGCATTCGGTCGACCATCTGATCCTGATCATCCTGGTCTATTGCTTCGCGACGGCGCTGTTTTCTCCTGCTCAGAATCGAATTCTCCAGCAACATGTTTCTCCCCAAAAGCAGGGGATTGTGTTTGGAATTTCACAGGGAGCGATGATGGCTGTGGGGGCGCTCATCTCTTTCTTGGCTGGATTCTGGATGGATCATCACGACTATGGGTATCGTCATTTTTTCCTCACCACCGCAGTATTAGGAACCGGAGGTCTGTTGCTCTTCGCTTCGATTCCGCCGGGGCAATTCATGAGCAGGCACCGAAACAAATTTCGCTTGCTCCAGCCTTTTGTAGAAGCGGGACGTCTGCTGCGACGTCGCAAGGATTTCCTGCGCTTTGAGGGAGCGTTCATGATTTACGAGTTTGCCTATATGATGCTGCTGCCTGTTGTCCCGCTCTACCTGGTCGATGATCTCCAGATCTCGTACACAACCATCGGTTTGGCGCGCGGGACGGTGTCGCAGATTGTGACTATACTTGCGATTATCCTCGCCGGACGATTGTTCGATCTCTCTACCCCCCATCGCTTTGCGGTCTATGTGTTCCTTATTCTGATATGTCATCCGTTGGCGTTGATTGCCGCCTTGCCGACCGCCGGACTGATACGTGATCTAATGATCTATCTCGCATTTGTCATCTGGGGATTTGCCGTAGGAGGATTATTGATGTCCTGGAATTTATCCTCGATCCGTTTCGCCGCGGATGAAGATGCCGGTGTGTATCAATCGGTGCATTACGCAGCGGTGACGCTTAGAGGGATAATCGCCCCGTTCGCCGGTTATGCCGCGATGATGCAGTTCGGGAAACCGATCACCATGGCGATAATCTCTCTCCTCTGGCTGATCGCCGCCGCCGCCATGATGCTCGCACGTTATTTTGATCTTAAAAGCGGCGCTGCCCCCTCGCTACGCGCAGAGTGATTGGGAGTCCACGGAATAATACAGGATGGGAATGATACTAAGGACTTATCCCTGGATAAACCAGCGGCTGCCCTGGACTACTTGTTGTCCAGGAGGAATATAATCCAGTGCGGTCAGTCGTCCCCGGCTGACCGTAAAAAGTCGGGAAAGTCGGGTGCCCTGGACTACTTGTTGTCCAGGAAATCGGGTGAATCGGGTGTCTTGGACTACTTGTTGTCCAGGAAATCGGGTCTTTAATGTGGTGTCAGCCGTCCTCGGCTGACGGCACTCTTTATGTGGTGTCAGCCGTCCTCGGCTGACACTTAAGCGCTTATCTTCCCGTCAGCCG
>CAZCRQ010000098.1:0-4293 GCA_964501095.1 uncultured bacterium
AAGATTTTTGAATAGTTATTAGTAGGTGGTGGTGTCAGCCGTCCTCGGCTGACACAGCGGCGGGTGGATTGTGGTGTGGTGTCAGCCGAGGACGGCTGACACCACATACAGGAGGATAGCGTGGCGGGACAGAATATTCGAATCCGTTTAAAAGCTTATGATCATAATCTGATTGATAAATCGACGCAAAAGATCATTCAGACAGCTCGTACTACCGGGGCGGTGATTTCGGGACCAATTCCACTTCCGACTCGTCGGACGGTATGGACGGTTTTACGTAGTCCTCACGTAGACAAGAAATCCAGAGAGCAGTTCGAGACACGGGTGCATAAACGTTTGATCGACATTCTGCATTCCTCATCGAAGACGATAGATGCCTTGATGAAGCTCGAGCTGCCGGCTGGCGTTGATATTGAGATTAAAACCTGAAATCTCTTGTTTACTGACTGAATAATCAAATGGGTGAGATGCCCATTCTACTAGGATACAATCATGGCTGTAGGGATACTTGGCAGAAAGATCGGGATGACGACTCTTTACCGTGAAGGATTGTCGATTCCAGTTACGGTGATCGAAGCGGGACCGTGTTCGGTTGTCCAGGTCAAGACGGCGGAGGGCAAAGATGGTTACAATGCCACTCAACTTGGCTATCTCCCGAAAAAAGCGAAACGTGTGAATAAACCCCGGCAGGGTCATTTTAAGCTTGCAGGTATAGCGACAATGCGAATTTTACGGGAATTTCGTGAGATGGTTGGGAGAAAGGTCGGTGAGACTTTAACCGCATCTGACTTTTTCCAAAATGGTGATCGAATAACAATCCGAGGACGATCAAAGGGACGAGGATTTGCCGGTGTAATGAAGCATTACGGTTTCAGCGGTCATAAAGCCTCGCACGGCACGCATGAGAGTTTTCGCGGACCGGGTTCCCTTGGCGCCTGCGCCTTTCCATCGAAAGTTGTAAAGGGGAAGCGCATGGCGGGGCAATATGGCAACCAGATGGTCACGCTTAAAGATGTCCAGGTTTTGGAAGTGATTGGGGAGAAAAATATACTTCTGGTAAAAGGACCCATTCCGGGCTCGAGGAATTCCATCCTTGAATTGATCAAGAATTAGGTACCATGATGAATTTACCAGTTTATAATCATAAAGGTGAGCCAACGGGGAAGCAGGTGGAATTGACGGATTCCGTGTTTGCCATCGAGCCGAATGAACATGCGATGTACCTGGCGATAAAAGTCCAGCGTGCACGCCAGCGTCAGGGCACACATTCATCAAAGAATCGCGCGATGGTGAGCGGTGGGGGGAAGAAACCGTGGCGTCAAAAAGGGCGTGGCACTGCGCGCGCCGGGACAACCAGAAGCCCGATCTGGCGTCATGGAGGGAGGACGTTTGGTCCCAGTCCACATCCCTACACAATGCGTCTGCCGATCAAAGTCAACCGTCTTGCCCGGGCAAGCGCCTTTTCAACCCGTGCCGCGGAAGAAACGATTTTGATTGTGGAAGATTTCCGTTTTGAAGCACCTAAAACCCGCAAACTGGTCGATCTTTTAAAGGCATTCAAGCTGGAAAATCAGAAAGTACTGATTTTAACAGCTCATCATGACGGGAATTTGGTAAAATCCGCTTGCAATTTAAAACAGTGTGACGTTCAGGTCGGCATTGATGCCTCAACCTACGATTTATTAAACCATCGTGTGCTCCTGATCATGGAAGGGGCGCTCGATCCAATTTCTGAGGTGCTCGGTGGAAAACAGCGCACGGCTGAGAAAGCTGCTTAAAAGACCACTGCAAACCGAGAAGGTCGTCAGTCTTCAGGAAAAGAAGAACACCTATACCTTCGAGGTTCCAAGAAGCGCCAACAAGATTGAAATCAAGCGGGCAATCGAAGAGATTTTCGACGTTACAGTTGTCAATGTCCGCACAGTGATGGTGCATGGTAAGTTGAAGCGGTTAGGTCGTTTTGTCGGCAGGAGACCCTCCTGGAAGAAAGCGTACATCACGTTGAGAACAGGACAGTCTTTGGAGTTGTACGAGAACGTATAGGACGCTAATCCATCGGATGAAGTGAATCTGGGGATAGTGAGCCCATTATACGACATTGCCGCGAGGGAAGTATGCTGAAAAAATACAATCCAGTCACGCCGGGACAGCGATTTCGCCTGAATCTCGACTATAGTGAGTTAAGCCAGGTCGAGCCGGAGAAGAGTCTGTTGGAACCGCTTCCGAGACACGGCGGACGCAACAATAATGGACATGCCACCGCCAGACATCGCGGCGGGGGAAGCAAACGCAAGTACCGGAAAGTCGATTTTAAACGGGATAAATATGGGATCCCCTCGCGAGTCGCTTCCATCGAATACGATCCCAATCGGAGCGCTCATATTGCTCTGCTTATTTATCAAGATGGTGAAAAACGATACATTTTAGCACCAAAAGGCTTAGCTGTTCACGATGTATTGATGAGCGGCAAATCAGATGTCGAGATTCATATTGGTAATGCGATGCCTCTGACTCAGATCCCACTGGGTTCGGAAGTACATAATGTCGAAATGAAACCTGGGAAAGGCGGTCAATTGGCACGCAGCGCTGGTTCTTCGGTACGTCTGATGGCTCGTGACAGCGGATTCGCCATTCTCAAACTACCGTCTGGAGAAATGAGGCAGGTGCCGGAAGAGTGCCTCGCCACCATCGGTATTGTCGGTAATGTAGAGTATGAGAATGTTTCTTATGGAAAAGCAGGCAAGACTAGATGGCTGGGACGGCGTCCTCACGTACGCGGCGTCGCCATGAATCCAGTTGACCATCCTATGGGCGGAGGGGAGGGAAGGTCTTCCGGCGGGAGGCATCCCTGCTCACCCTGGGGTAAACCGACCAAGGGATATAAGACACGCAAAAGAAAAATCTCTGATCGGTATATCATCAAGAGACGTAATGAGAAATGACCCGGAATGATAAAGGTTGAATTATGGCGCGATCGATAAAAAAAGGTCCCTACATCGAGAAGAAGTTATTAGACCGGGTTCAAGAGGCGAATAAAACCGGCAGCAAGAAGGTGATCAAGACCTGGTCTCGAAGAAGCACGATCAGCCCGGAGTTTGTTGGATTGACATTTGCGGTTCACAACGGGAAAAAGCATATCCCGGTATATATCACGGAGAACATGGTAGGGCATAAATTGGGTGAATTTTCCCCAACGCGCACCTTTCGTGGACATGCCGGGGGGAAAAAGACCGAACGCGCCGGGAAGGTCAAGTAGAGAGGGATGATGATGGAAGCAACAGCGACGGCGCGGTTTGTTCGAGTCACTCCGCGAAAAGCGAGGCTGGTGGCGGATATGGTGCGCGGATTGACTGCCGGAGAAGCGCAAGGGCTTTTAACCCACTGCCCTCGCAATGCTGCGGAACCGATCGAGAAACTCCTGCGAAGCGTATTGGCAAACTTGATGAATAGAGAAGGTGCCCGTGGGATTGATGTCAATGAAGCGGTGATCAGAGAGCTGATCGTCAATGAGGGATCTACTTTGAAACGGTGGAATCCACGTGCTATGGGACGCGCAACCAGAATCAATAAGCGTACCAGTCATATAAAAATTGTTATTGAAGCCACAGAATGACCGGAGGAAGCGTCGTATGGGTCAAAAGGTAAACCCAGTCGGTTTTCGCTTGAAGATCAACAAAACCTGGAGTTCAAATTGGTTCGATGAAGTAAATTTCGCTGATAAATTACAAGAAGATTTAATGCTCCGTCGCTACCTAGATAAACGACTTCAGAACGCTGGCATTTCCAAAGTAGAGATCGAACGCACGCCAAAATTGATCACAGTCTCCATTCACACCGCTCGTCCGGGGATTGTCATCGGACGACGAGGTGCAGAAGTGGATAAATTGAAAGCCGAGCTGGCAAGTGTTACCAGAAAGGATGTTCAACTCAACATCTTCGAGATCAAACGTCCGGAAATTGAAGCGGCACTGGTGGCGGAATCCATCGCGCATCAACTCAAGGGTCGAGTCAGTTTCCGCCGGGCGATGAAGAAATCGATTCAGGCGGCGATGCGGATGGGCGCAGAAGGTATCAAAGTGATGTGTAAAGGCAGACTGGGGGGAGCCGAGATGAGCCGGAAGGAATCATATAAAGATGGACGCATTCCTCTGCATACGCTGCGCGCCGACATCGATTATGCCCGATACACCGCCATGACCACTTACGGCGCTATCGGAGTAAAGGTCTGGGTGTGTAAAGGTGAGATCATTGGAAAAGCGGCGAACGAATCACAGAAAGCATAAGGGCAAAGGG
>CAZCRQ010000098.1:4393-9827 GCA_964501095.1 uncultured bacterium
TGTGCCGTCAGCCGTCCTCGGCTGACGGGGAAAACTTAGGTGTCAGCCGAGGACGACTGACACCACTATAAACCGTCCTCGGCTGACGGGGAAAACTTAGGTGTCAGCCGAGGACGACTGACACCACTATAAACCGTCCTCGGCTGACGGGACGATAGTGTGCCGTCAGCCGTCCTCGGCTGACGGGGAAAACTTAGGTGTCAGCCGAGGACGGCTGACACCACTACAAGTATAAGGGCATATAGTAAAATGCTTGCACCAAAGCGTGTAAAGCGACGTAAAACTCATCGGGGAAGACGTAGAGGGCTGGCGTATCGCGGCAGCACCATCGTTTTCTGTCAATTCGGCATCATGGCGTTGGAGCCGGGCTGGATCACCTCACGACAGATAGAAGCTTCTCGTATCGCTATCACCCGTCATGTGAAACGTGGGGGTAAGGTTTGGATCCGCATCTTTCCCGACAAGCCGGTTACCAAAAAGCCGGCGGAAGTTCGTATGGGTAAAGGTAAAGGCTCACCTGAATTTTGGGTGGCGGTGGTGAAGCCAGGTCGTATCCTCTTTGAATTGGGCGGCGTCTCGGAAGAGTTGGCGCGTGAAGCGTTGCGATTAGCTGAATTTAAACTTCCAATCAAGACCAAGATCGTTGGTCGACTGGAGGGATAGGCGATGAGGCAGATGTTGGAATGGCGGACGTTGAGTATGGAAGAACTCCGCGCCCGATTGGCGGATACAGAAGAAGAGATGGCAAACTTGCGGTTCCAATTGGGAAGTCATCAATTGGAGAGCCCGATCAAGGTGCGTACGGTTCGACGTAATGTGGCACGGTTGAAAACCCTGATCCGACAACATGAGTTGGAGAGGGGTAAAGAGCGGGAAGTGAGAAGTGAGGAACCATTACTCACACCTGATCCTTCACCCCTCACCCCTGGAAAGGAGTAGAACGTGGTCGCCCGTGGAAGTCGAAAAGTGGTAATGGGTACCGTCGTTTCGGACAGGATGAATAAAACGGCGACGGTGTTGGTGTCGCGCCGTCTACAACATCCCAAGTACAAGAAGTTTATAAAATTATCAAAGAAATATCACGCTCATGACGAGAACAATGAGTGCCATATTGGCGATGTGGTTCGCTTGATGGAAACACGTCCGCTCTCCCGGACAAAGCGTTGGCGTGTCATTGAGATCGTCAGAAAAGCGGAATGATAATTGAGGTATGAGGGGTAGCGTAAGCCTCCGTGCTTGCGAGAAGAGTGAGGGGTAGCGTAAGCCTCCGTGCTTGCGAGAGAGATGAGGTGTGCGAAATTATTACCCTATTTCCCCTCATCCCCATTGGAGAATGTGATGATTCATGAAGAGACAATATTAAGTGTTGCAGATAACACGGGAGCGAAGAAGGTAAAGTGTTTTCGCATCCTCGGCGGTACTAGGCGGCGGTATGCGTCGGTGGGGGATATCATCGTGGTTAGCGTCAAGAGCGCGATTCCAAATAGCAACGTGAAGAAAGGATCGGTCCAGAAAGCGGTGATTGTACGAACGAAAAAACCGGTTCGACGTCGCGACGGCAGTTATATCCGCTTCGATGATAACGCCGCAGTGATTCTGGATGAAAATTTAGAACCGCAAGGGACACGCATTTTCGGTCCAGTCGCCCGGGAATTGCGTGAAAAACAATTCACCAAGATTGTCAGCTTAGCTCCGGAGGTGTTATGATCCGGCGCAAAAAAACATTGCCCCGACATCAGCTTAACGTACGCAAGGGGGATGAAGTTTTAATAATTGCCGGCAATGACCGTGGGAAAAAGGGGAAAGTTTTAAAAGTATTTCCCAAGGAAGATCGGATCATTGTGGAAGGCGTGCATTTTATAAAGCGCCACAGTAAACCGAATCCAAAGATGCAGCGTGGTGGAATCATTGAGCGTGAAGGAAAGATTCATGTCTCCAATGTTCAGGTGATATGTCCGAAGACAGGAAAACCGACACGAATAGGGCAGACGATTCTGGAGTTGGAAGGCGGCAAGAAGCGTCATGTGCGTGTGGCTAAAGTGTCCGGTGAAGTGCTTGATTAGAGGAAACAGTGGCAAAGAAGGATACAAAAAGCGCCGAAAAGGGCGAAATCGCGGCAGAGAGCGCAAAGAAGAAGAAAGGCGCGGCTGAATCGACGATGACTCCCAGTGACTATGTTCCCCGTTTGTATAAGCGGTACAAAGAGGAAATAGTCCCGGTGTTGATGAAACGATTCGGCTATTCCAACTTGTTGGAGGTGCCAAAACTGGAGAAAATTTCGATCAACGTGGGAATTGGAGATGCGCATAATGATCAGAAACTCCTGGAAAGCGTAGTCGAAGAGCTTCAAGTCATTACCGGACAAAAGCCAGTCGTCACCCGGGCGCGAAAATCCATTAGTAATTTTAAATTGCGTGAGGGGATGCAGGTGGGTGTCAGCATTACGCTGAGAAGATATTACATGTGGGAGTTTCTCGATCATTTGTTCAATCTGGCGATTCCACGAATTCGAGATTTCCGAGGTCTATCCGACCGTTCTTTCGATGGAAGAGGAAACTACACCTTTGGCATCAAAGAGCAGATTGTTTTTCCCGAGATAGATTACGACAAGGTAGTTAAAATTCACGGGATGGATATCTCACTGATCACCACAGCGCGTAACGATGAGGAAGGATTGGAGCTATTGAAGGCGTTGGGTTGCCCGTTCCGCAAGAAGACTCCGGTTGCGATGGAAGAAGCGCCTGCGGAAATGGTATAAGGAGCGACAATGGCAAAGAAATCGATCATTGCAAAATCCAAGAGAATTCAACGATTCAGAGTCCGTCAATACAACCGCTGCACACGTTGCGGGCGACCACGCGGATATCTTCGCAAATTCGGCCTCTGCCGTATTTGCTTTCGTGAGTTGGCATCCAGCGGGATGATTCCCGGTGTGGTGAAATCAAGCTGGTAATAAATTGACGCAGTTTATAGATATTTGTTTTTCATTATATCCATTAGTGTTTATTCGTGTTTATTCGAGGTTCCTTCTTTCAGGAAACTGAGTATGTCCAAGACAACAGATCCAATTGCAGATTATCTTACACGAATACGTAATGCAATCCATGCCCGTCATCGACGGGTAGATATTCCTGCTTCAAGATTGAAACGTGATATCACAAGAATCCTCGTGAAAGAGGGATTCATCCAAGATTATTTGAACATTGAAGATGACAAGCAGGGGATGATACGGATATTTCTGAAGTATGATCGTCAGGGGAATTCATCTATCACCCGCTTGCAGCGTGTCAGCCGTCCCGGATTACGTCGTTACGTCAGTGTCGATGAGATTCCGCGTGTTCGCGCCGGATTGGGGGTTGCCGTACTTTCGACGCCCAAGGGAGTTATCACTGGCAAGCGAGCGAAGAAAGAGAATGTAGGCGGTGAGGTTCTGCTTTTTGTATGGTAGCGTAGGCGTCCCCGCCTGCGGGTAGCGTAGGCGTCCCCGCCTGCGGAGAAATCGCAAGCACGGAGAAATCGCAAGCACGGAGACTTCGCAAGCACGGAGGCTTACGCTACGATGGAGAGAAAAAATGTCCCGTATTGGGAAAATGCCGATTCAAATTCCGGCGAAAGTTAATGTAGAGATCGAAGGTCAGACCGCACAGGTTAACGGACCTTTGGGTACATTGCAACATATATTTGTTCCGGAAGTTGAGTTGGTAAAACAAGACAATGTGGTTTTGGTCAAACGTCGTGCCGATACCAAGCGTCATCGGGCGATGCACGGTCTCTCTCGCTCTTTGTTTGCCAACATGGTGGAAGGGGTGAGTAAAGGGTATGAGAAAATTCTTCTCATTGTCGGAGTAGGTTATTCGGCTGAGTTGAAGGGTACGGGTGTTTTGATCCGGATTGGATTTTCACATCCGATTTGGATGGGAGCGCCACCTGGGGTGAAATTTGAAGTTCTCACTTCATCTCAATGGGAACAGTATGGCATTGTCAAGCAGGCTGAGAATCAAAATGTAGCGATACGCATCACAGGAATTCATAAGCAGCTAGTGGGGCAGGTTGCGGCTCGGATGAGACGGATTCGACCGCCTGAGCCGTACAAGGGAAAAGGTATCCGGTACAATAACGAAAAGGTTCGTCGAAAAGCTGGAAAGGCAGTGAAGAAATAATATGGCGCTTAAGACTAAATGCAAAGTTGCAGCTCGTTTACGCCGTAAAATGCATATTCGTAAAAGGGTGCATGGCACAGCTCAGCGACCTCGTCTAGTGGTTGCGCGGTCACTGAAACATATATACGCCAGCCTCGTCGATGACATCCGCGGCGTGACCTTGACCGGAGTTTCTGATTTTGCACTGAACAATTCAGACTGTCCAATTCCCGAGAAACCATTGGAATTTGAAGAGAGCGGTCGAAAGCTACCCTTGACTCCGAAGGTGGCGAAAGCGTACCAGGTTGGTCTGGCGATTGCGGCGATTGCGAAGAACCGTGGAATAACAAAGGTGGTCTTTGATCGCAATGGATTACGTTATCATGGCAGGGTGCGTGCGCTGGCTGTCGGCGCCAGGAAAGGGGGGCTGGAATTATGAACCGTAGACGAGAACGCGGTGAGCAAGCCGAGCCGATCACCAGTCCGGCTGATCTGGGGCTGATCGATCGTGTGGTTCATATAAATCGAGTGGCGAAGGTGGTCAAAGGCGGTCGTAATTTCAGCTTCAATGCCATTGTCATTGTCGGGGATGGCAAGGGGCATGTTGGGATTGGAATGGGCAAGGCTCGGGAAGTTATGGAAGCCATCACAAAAGGCACTGAGATTGCCAAACGCTCGATGAAATGTTACCCGATGCTTGGTCAAACTCTACCGCATCCGATTGTGGGGAAGTTTGGCGCCGCCCGGGTGGTTATGAAACCAGCCTCGGAGGGTACGGGAGTCATCGCCGGCGGTCCTGTGCGCGCTGTAATGGAATGCCTGGGAGTCCGTGATGTCCTGACCAAATGCATCGGCAGCCGTAATCCCCATAACCTGGTCAAAGCGACGATGAATGGCTTGGAGAGCATTGAAAACCTGGAGAAAGTGGCGTATAAACGAAACATGCGATTCCGGGAGGTATTTGAACCATGAGAGAATCCCGGATACGCATTACTTGGGTTCACAGTGCCATCCATCGTCAAGCCCGTCAAAAGAGAATTATTGAAGCGCTCGGTTTGAAACGGCTGCATCATACCGTCGAGCACCTGGATACCCCGCAGATACGTGGGATGATCCGAAAAGTGGAGCATTTAGTGCATACTGAGATGGTAGAGCGATAACTGTAGCATGGGCGTCCCGCCCATGATCAAGAGGCAGAGCGATAACTGTAGCATGGGCGTCCCGCCCATGATCAAGAGGCAGAGCGATAACTGTAGCATGGGCGTCCCGCCCATGATCAAGAGGCAGAGCGATAA
>CAZCRQ010000099.1:0-2350 GCA_964501095.1 uncultured bacterium
GCTTTTGTCCTCTCCCACTGTGTCGAGGGTGTTGACCTCCCAGCACAGGCGACAGTCGATGAATTTCTGCCACCGAGAAAAACCGTGTTCAAGTTGGATCCGAAAGAGCCTCATGCCTTTGGCGGGATGATGTTTCCCGACTGTTTCATGGAGCAGAGGTATAAAATCCAAGAGGCGATGGAGATTGCGAATGATTTAATCCAGGATGAAGCGAATAATTGGCAGCAGTTGACCGGCAGAACAATCTCTCCGTTACATTGTTACCGGATGGAGGATGCTGAATTCACGATAATCATTCTCGGCACCGCTTATGGCGCAGCGATGGCGGCAGTGGATACTTTGAGGAAGAAGGGAATCCGAGCGGGTGCGATCCGGATGTGGCAGTATCGTCCTTTCCCCGCGAAACAATTGCTGGCGGCGATCCCCAGCGGCGTACAAGTGGCGGTGATCGACCGTGCTTGTTCGTTCGGCTTGGGAGGACCAGTAGGAACTGAAGTCAAAGCTGTCCTGGGCGCGGAAAATCGTAACGAGGTCTTTGGATTCATCGCAGGACTGGGCGGACGCGAGATTTCCACTGCCGCGATGTTGGATGTCTTCGATCAACTTCTTGAAAATAAAGCGCAACCGGAAAAGATCAATTGGGTTGAGGTTCATCAATGAACCGTATCACTCCCCAGTCGATTCTCCCATTGACTTGTGAGGCATTCAGTCCTTCGGGCGGACATTTAGCGTGCCAGGGCTGTGGTGGGGCTTTATTATTAAGGATGGCGATCAAGACATTGGGCAAAAACTGTGTCTTCATCATTCCAGCGGGTTGCATGGCGGTGATCGATGGACCATTTCCGGTATCCTCGCTGGGAGTTCCGCTGCTTCATATCGCCTTCGGAGCAGCCGCTTCTGCAGCGACAGGCGTTCGCGCCGGATTCGCGGCGCAAGGTAAGGATGATATTCTGGTAGTCGCCTGGGCGGGTGATGGGGCGACGTTCGATATCGGGCTTGGGGCGGTCTCGGCGGCGGCGGATCGCAATGATGATTACCTCTATGTCTGTTACGACAATGAAGCCTATATGAACACCGGTATCCAACAGAGCGGCGCGACCCCACTGGCGGCATGGACTACCACTACGCCGGTGAACGCTCCGAAGAGCAGACCGCAGAAGGATATTTTAGCAATCATGGCGGCGCATCACATCCCCTATTTCGCTTCCGCCAGCCCCTCGCACCCGGACGACCTGGTGAGAAAATTGCAACAGGCGAAGGAGAAGCGAGGCTTTCGATTCCTTCATCTATTCAGCCCCTGTCCGCCCGGGCAACGGTTTGAGGAAAGATATTCAATACGAATCGCTCGCGCGGCTGTAACCTCAAGGGTGTTTCCCCTGGTGGAAATCTTTGACGGTAAAAAGCTCACTTTATCGCCGGTGGATAAACCAACCTCGGTCAAAGAGTATTTGAAATTACAGGGACGTTTTGCGCATTTTAAGAAAGAGCAGGTTGATGAATTTGAGCGATTGGTGATGGAACGCTGGAGATCGTTGGAAGAATTTAACAAGGATAGATAAGATAGACATGATAGTAATGATTCAAATGATATAATTATATAATTCTTGTATATATTATTTGTGAATAAGTATGTTGTGATTGTAGAAGAGATAAAAATAATTTAGTATTGTGCAAGAACAAACAAGATCAATCCAAATCCCCCTACCCTTGGAAATCCGTTGGCATGGACGTGGCGGGCAGGGTGCGGTGACTGCCGCCAAATTGCTGGCGGAGATCACGGTGGAAGCGGGATTTTTTGTCCAATCCTTCCCGCAATTCGGCTCGGAGCGGCGCGGCGCCCCAATCGCCGCTTTCACCCGCATCGATCATAAGGAGATAACCCTCTACACGACGATTCAGGAGCCGAATGTCCTGATCATCCTAGATTCCTCATTGCTCGAAACCGGCGCGACGCTCAAAGGATTGCAGCCTGACGGATTACTACTGGTCAATTCCACGTCATCACCGCAAGAGATCAGAGCACAGCGCCAACTGCAAGTGAAACACCTCGCCACAGTCGAGGCTACCAAGATCGGCTGGGAATGCCTGAATCGCCCGATGCCGAATATCGCGATTTTAGGGGCTTTGCTGGCGATAACCAAATTATTCGCAATAAATAAGGTTATTGATCAACTATCATTGACATTTAAAAAATCGTTCAATGAAAAGCTGGCTGCGGGCAACCTCCAGGCGTTTCTTGAAGGAACAAAATCTGTTATGATTGATATTGGGTAGCAAGGAGTGCATCATGCCGCAAACTTTTACTTCGATAGACTCGATTCTGGAATATGAGATACAAAAAGCCGCAGGC
>CAZCRQ010000099.1:2450-9670 GCA_964501095.1 uncultured bacterium
GGGACGCCTACGCTACGGGCAGGAAGCGCGGCACCCTCGGCATCATTGTCAATCGGGTTGGCACCGATTTGGAGGCGGCATTGCTGGCGAAATCCCAGGGATTGGTAGATTTGAAAATTGTCGGGGAGCGGAAAAGCATCGAACAGATGCTGACTTTCAGCGGATATTCTCCCCAAGAGGTGGAGATCCATGACGCTGTCACCCCAAAAGATCAAGTCCGTATTTTGTTGGACTGGATCAGCAGCCGGGCGATCGATGTGCTCTCTACCGGCGATCTGAATCAGTTGCAGCTATATCATCTCCTTGCCAATCCTTATCATGGATCGACCCTGGAGGAAGGGATGAGCCGCGCCTGTCTGATCTCATATCCAGGATACCCCAAACTGCTGGCTATTGTCGGACCGACTGGGCAGCAGCAGCCATCCTTCGATGCCTTGGTGATTCACACCAAGAACAGTGTCCATCTCGCCTACGGATTGGGGATCCCAAAACCAAAGATCGCCCTCTTATCTGCGATCGACGCCGTCACCTTTGAGGATCTTCACACTTACAACTGCCGCTGCTTGGTGGCGATGAGTAAGAACCAGCAGATTTCCGGCGTCGAGCTTGATGGACCAATGAATCTCGACACGGCGATCGCTCCCCGATCCATCAAGAGGGCAGGACTGGAGAGCGCAGTCACCGGACAAGCAGATGTGTTGATTGTCGATAGTCATCAGACACGCTCCGTTCTCGCCTTGACCTTGGAGTACTTCCGTGATGCCGATTTGGCGAGAATTATTCTCGGGGGACGAGTGCCGTTGACACTCTTTCCGCATATAAATCAAGAAAAAAGCATTTTGGGAAGTTTGGCGGTCGCTCTCCATGTCTCTCGGTATCTGAGTGCCGCACAAACATTTAACTGGGATACCCATATTGATCCGTTGGATTATGTCTGGTAAACGAAAACATGCTTTGAGAAGTCGATGAAAACACCGAGAAAATTGTTGGCGGACTTGAATGAAATTGTCCAAGAAGCAGAATATCTTTGCCTCCAAACAGAGAAACCCCACCTTTATATCGCTGGGGAAATTACAGGACGACTGATGCGTGGAATTCAACTTGCCCTTCAGAAAAATCTTGTCCGTCCGGTGTTCTATGGGGATGAAACATCTATCGTGGAGTGTTTACATTCATTGGACTGCAATCCATCGATGTTCGACATCCATCATGTCTCTTCGCCGAAAGAAGCGGTGATCGCCGCGGGTGACGCTGTCTCACGTGACTTGAAATCCATCATTCTCCCCGGCAATTACAATGCCCCCCCCCTTCTTCCGTTACCTGTTTGACAACAAGTGCCGGTTTCGACGACGCGGCGATTTCCTCTCATTGGTCGGGGTAATTCAACATCCGAAATTGAAAAAACTTCTCCTGATCTCGGATGTCGGTTTGGTTCCGGATCCGACTGTGGAGCAGGGGATT
Organism: uncultured bacterium; assembly: GCA_964501095.1. GTDB lineage: Bacteria > Electryoneota > Electryoneia > Electryoneales > Electryoneaceae > CAZCRQ01. The sequence goes on from CAZCRQ010000099.1 coordinate 3,912, forward strand.
TCCATCATCAACAACGCGGTGAGATTGGCGCGGGTGCTGGGACGGGAGGTGGTTCGTGTCGGATTGCTGGCGTATGAGGAAGTTGCCACCCCTTCGGTTCCAACCACAATCTCCGAATCGATCATCTGGAAATACTTCAAGGAAGAAAACGATCCCTCGACCATCGTCGAAGGTCCAATTCGTCTGGATGCCGCCCTGCGCGATGACGCCATCCCGAGCATTCCGACCGATAAAATCGAGCAGGGCAGTGCCGATGTGCTGATCGCCAATAACATCCATGTCGGCAATTCGATGTATCAAGCGCTGGTCACTTGTTGCGGAGCCTCTTCCGCATTATTGGTCGTCGGCGGACAATGTCCGATCGCTGTTCCTTCACAAAGCGAACCCGCGGAGAACCTGCTCTTTTCGATTGCCGCCGGAGTGGTGATGGTTTTGACAGGATTTGATAATTAAATAGGATTGACAAGATAAACATGATTATTTGAGTATGGCATTATTCAGATATCTTTACTTATCAATTACACTGATAACTATACTGTCTTTCTTGGGTTGTGAGTTTTTCGAGGACAATCCATCCCCGGAAGCCGAGACACCGCCAGAGTATATACCACTCTCGACCCTCCTTCCGGGTAGTCATCTCACGCCGGGGCTGACCTTATATGAACGTCCGGGTGTCTATATTCTGGTGACTCCGGGAATGTATTGGACGGAAGCAGCTATTCAAAATCCGCTCTATATCATCCAATCCAATCGTGTCTGGCAGTTTCAAGCCCTCGCCTTCGATACCATCTATGGCGGACTGGGACTGAAAGTTCTGCCTGTCGGATGGAGCGGATATTTGCCGAATGGATTCGTTTTCTGGCGCGAAGGGGCGGTCAATTCACTCTATTCGCCTACTTCAGCCAATTATGATGCTCGAGCTTTAAGACGTGCTTTGGTCGAGGCGCTCGAAGATTGGGGAGACAGCCTGATTGTCCAGAATCGAATTGAACTGTATCAACTTGGCGCGACCGAATCCATACTACTCTTTTGGGTCGCCGAAATACCGGAGAATGACATCACAACCTACTCCGCGGATAGTTCAGCGTGGCGCAGCGGACCCCTCGGTTTCGACGGCGAAGCTGCCTGGCTGGAGCATACTTTTACCGCCCCCTGCGGGTATAACCTGGAATATCTCCATGCGGCGGATGTTTGTGGCGACGGCGTCGCTGACCTGGTGAACATCCCGTTACGCGGCGAAGGCGCCCCGGTTCGGTCGTATTTCTATAACGGCGTCGATCGCTGGTACTGGGTGGGGGAGTTTTTCCTCCAATAATACTCAAAGACTGAGATTTTAATGAACTAAACAGATACAATAACTATAAACTTAACCTCCATGCCTAATCCAGGTCGCATCGATCTTCATACTCACACCACCGCCTCCGACGGAACTCTCAGCCCCACGGAGCTGGTTGACTATGCCTATCAAAAAAACCTCATGGCAGTCGGGATTACTGATCATGACACCATTGCTGGGCTGAGTGAAGCGTTGTCAGCGGGAAAGCGGCAGCAACTGCTTGTAGTCCCGGGGGTCGAAATCTCCGCAGAAACCACAGTCGGCACGCTGCATCTCCTCGGATACTTCATCGATCATCACAATGAGATTCTGAACCAGTCATTGGTTTGGATGCAGGAGCAGCGAAAAAACCGTAACTTCTTGCTGGTTGAAAAACTGACTAAATTGGGCATTCTAATCGACTTTGAGCAAGTAAAAAGAATTGCGGGCAGTGAGGTGATCGGACGTCCCCATTTCGCTTCGATTCTGGAGAAAATGGGTGTGGTCGTCGACTTTCACGATGCCTTCCAACGTTTTCTCGGTCCTTCCGGGAAAGCATACATTCCCAAGGTGCGAATGGATCCCGAGCGAGCCATTTTGGCGATTCGGGCGGCGGGTGGAGTGCCGGTGCTCGCCCATCCGGTTGATTTGACTAATGATTTTGACTATTTAGAAAATCATGTTAAAAGACTATGTGATATGGGATTGGAGGGGATAGAAGTCTGGTATCCGAAACATCTGGACCGGGAAGTCTTGGAGTATCAGCGTTTGGCGGAAAAATACCACCTGGTGATGACCGGCGGCAGCGATTTTCACGGCGCCAACAAACCGCACCTCGACTTAGGTGTGGGAGAAGGAAACCTCGATGTTCGTTTTGACGTAGTGGAGCAATTGATAGAACGTCAGAAGAACATTACTGGGTAAGAATTCCAGCGGCTATTCAGATTAGAGGGAACATTCATTGACTGGTATAGTATGAATGGTCATAGCATGATAAAAACCCAAGCATCGATCCCGGTAAACAATTTCTATAAATAACTTCGGTTATTGTCTGAAAATCGCTCCCATATTTTCATTGGAAAGATTATGGAGAAATACAATTATGAACAAAGACAATAAATCCGATCTTCCCGTCAAACGAACGTGGGCGGTCATTTTTGTTTTAATCATCTTCATGATCCTAATTGGAGGATATAAATATTATCAAGTGGAATTTGGACATATCCGTCTCGAGAAATACAAGGAACTTAACGCCATCGGAGAACTGAAAGCCGGGCAGATTGTTCAGTGGCGTCAAGAGCGGTTGAGGGACGCCATCGGGAGAGCTGAGAGTCCGTTTTTTAAAGACGCCACGGCAAAACTAATGAAAAATCCCTATGATATTCCTCTTCAAAATGAATTTACTCACCGATTACGGCACGAGCGGGAACTTGGCGATTATAGCGACGTTCTTCTTCTCGCTCCAGACTGCCGTGTACTGCTCGCCTCAAAGGAGAATCCCGATCCGGTTGATGTCACCACCAGTAAGGCAATCGCGAATGCCTTGGCGAACGGGCAAGCGGAGCTTTCGGAACTCTACCCTTGCCCTCACGGTGTTGTGCATATCGACGTGGTCGCGCCGGTGCTGGACAATTCCAGACGCCCCCTCGCAGTACTTGTACTACGGAACGATGCGGAAAAATTCCTCTATCCGCTTATCCAATCTTGGCCCATTCCCAGCCGGAGCGCCGAAACCGCACTTGTTTGCAAAGATGGGGAGAATGTCCTCTTTCTCAACGATTTGCGTCACCAGGAGGATACAGCACTATCGTTGCGCCTTCCACTATCCCAAAGCGAAGTCCCCGCAGTTCAGGCGGTGTTGGGGAAACAGGGGATATTTACAGGCAAGGATTATCGTGGAGTGAAAGTGCTGGCGAATTTGCGCCCGGTGTCCGGTTCCCCATGGTTCCTGGTCGCTAAAGTGGACGCTTCTGAAATCCTGGCGGAGGCGCATTACCGCCTTGTGGCAATCGCAGGTATTGCCATTCTTCTCGTCTTTCTCACTGGTGTTATCGCAAGTTATAGCCACCGTCAACGTCAGGCTAGACTTTATCGTGATCTCTACGATTCAGAGCGAGAGAAGCGCCAGGCTCAGGAAGAACAACGCGCCACTCTCCTCAGCATTGGCGATGCGGTCATCGCCACTGATCCTCAAGGTCGAATCACCATACTCAATCCCATCGCGGAAAAGCTCACCGGCTGGAGTTACTCCGAAGCATTAGGCAAACCACTGGCTGAGGTTTTCCATATCATCAATGCTGAAACCCGTGTGCATTGCGAAAATCCGGTGGAGAAAGTGCTGATCCATGGATTTATCGTCGGTTTGGCGAATCACACCGTACTTATCTCTCGTGACGGCACAGAACACCAGATCGCCGATTCCGGAGCCCCCATCCACGATGCTGTGGGGAATGTCATCGGCGTGGTGTTGGTTTTCCGTGATGTAACCGATGATTACCGAATACGCGAAAAACTGCGGATGAGTGAAGAGCGCTATCGTACCCTGGTGGAAAACGCTTTCGACGCCATTTATTTATTACGGGGAAAGCACTATGAGTATGTCAATCCTCGTTTCTGCCAACTTACCGGATACAGTTACGATGAGTTGACTTCGCCGGAGTTTGACTTCAATGTCACACTCACTGAAGAGTCCAAAAAGTTCATTCAGAAGCGGTATGAAAGCCGTCTCCGTGGAGAGACGGTTCCCTCACAATACGCATTTCAGATTATCAGAAAATCAGGTGAGATCGCAGATGTGGAAGTCAATACGGTTCCCATCGGCAAACCCGGGGAGGTAGTTGTCATCGGGATACTGCGCGACATTACGGAGCGCAAACAACTCGAATCTCAGATCCGTCAAGCGGTAAAAATGGAGACAGTAGGACGGTTGGCTGGCGGCGTCGCCCACGACTTCAACAATCTGCTGACCGTGATCATCGGACGCTTGGAGATGGCGCTCGATGGTTGGAATCCTCAGGATCCGCTTTATGAAGACCTGCAGGAAGTTTTAACCACTTCCAATCGTGCGGCTGATTTGACACGCCAGCTCCTCGCTTTCAGCCGTAAACAGATCCTCGAACCGCGAGTGATCAATTTCAACTCAATCATCGTTACTTTCTCTAGGATGCTGCGACGTATCATTGGTGAAGATATTCAAATGCTCACCGTCCCGCAGGGTGATTTATGGAATGTAAAAGCGGATCCCGGGCAGATTGAACAAGTTATTGCCAATCTTGCTTCCAATGCCCGTGATGCGATGCCTAATGGCGGGAGAATGACAATAGAAACGCAAAATACTTTCCTAGATGAAACCTATTGTAGAACCCATCCCAACGTCACTCCAGGCGAATATGTAATGCTTGCCATCAGCGATACGGGCTATGGGATGCCCAAAGAAGTGTCGTCGCAAATTTTCGAACCCTTCTTTACCACAAAGGAGATAGGCAAAGGCACGGGCTTGGGGCTTGCCACTGTTTATGGAACCGTCAAACAAAGCGGTGGACATATCTATGTTTACAGCGAAGTTGGAAAGGGTACAACCTTCAAGCTCTATTTTCCCCGCACCCGCGAAACTCCCGAGCGTATTACTAAACAAACAATTCAGATGGAAGATGTCACTTTACATGGAGAAGAAACTATTCTAGTCGTGGAGGACGAAGATACGGTCAGAGAGATGACTGTGGAAGTTCTTCAGTTGTATGGTTATGATGTAATTGCGGCGAAAACCGGCGGGGAAGCGTTGCAGATTTGTGATCAACTGGATAAAACCATCGACCTAGTCTTGACTGATGTCGTGATGCCGAACATGAGCGGTGTACAATTTATTGAACGACTCCGTCTGAAATGGCATGATATCAAAGCGCTCTATATGTCCGGGTATACTGCGAATGCTGTCGTTCATCACGGAGTTCTCGATCACGACATGCCCTTCATTCAAAAACCCTTCCGGTTGATGGATCTGCTAAAAAAGGTGAAGGAAGTAATTAACCCTCCTAGCGATCAATAGACCGCATTCCGTCCTGAAAAACGAATTGCCAATATGAAATAGCGAAGAATCTATTTTAATAAAATTTCTTTGCGGTTAGCCGCACTTGTCTGATCGGAGCCCAAGACCGCCTCGAACATCCCCGGAGCCTCAACAAAGGTAAATGTCACATTCTCGTTGACAAAGATATAATACCCTTCTCCCGGCTGCATCTCGCCTAGAGTATTCAATCCGAGTTCGGGAATCCAGAGACGACCGTCGTCAGAAAGGACGATTGCCACCTGCGCGGCGATCTCCTGCAAGGCAATCTCAATAGAAACAGGCTCCTGGAAGGGAAAGCCTAAAAAATTCCAGCGGCGGGCGGCGAGGGTGTACTCGGTGGCGGGATCGAGGGGGGCGCCGGTAAGCGTCAACTGCGAT
>CAZCRQ010000100.1:0-4052 GCA_964501095.1 uncultured bacterium
CCGCGCTTGTGATTCGTGATTGAATTCCTCGCAGGCGGGGACGCCTACGCTACCCCTCGCAGGCGGAGACGCCTACGCTACCCCTCGCAGGCGGGGACGCCTACGCTACCCCTCGCAGGCGGGGACGCCTACGCTACCGATTCTTTTCCAACTCCAATTTATCGAGCAGCGACAATCGCCGATGTTCCTTATCTACCTCCGCGGACACATCTCTTCCATTCGGCGGGATGCCATATCCAGTGATCATTCGGGTAGCGATGTCAAGGGTGATTACCCTGGGTGTTTCGCCTGGTTTATTGTAAGTTGATGTCGCTGTAACTGTTTTATCGTTCACGATATCGAATTTCCAGATCATTTTGATTTTCTCATCCAGAGCAACGTATCCATAGTCTTCCAACTGCCAGACATCTTCGGGAAAATTCTCGGCATTGACTTCCCGGAAACGTTCAATACCGGCGCAGATATTGATCAGTTGCTTATTGACCAGTGTCGCTCTCACCTTGCTGATGTAGTAGGGGATAAAAAAAGCCAGGGCGATTACTACCAGCCCGATTATAATCCAACGAATGATGCTTGCTGATGATCTTTTTTCCTTGGGGGTGTCATTCCAGTCATCCATGCTATCCCTCTTGTTTTCTCTAAGTGTGAATTATTCTGAATTCGCTCAATATCAGGAAAGATCGAATACTATTCAAGGTGGCAAGATTTTATTGAATTATAACCATAAATGCAAGTTGTTTCTTGCTCTGATTAGAGGTTGCCCGCACTAAGAGAAATCACACTTTGGGACCTGAATTCCGAACCGCATCCGGAACATCTTTTTCAAACTGTTTGAAGTTTGACTTGAACCGTTCGGAAAGTTCCCGTGCCTTTTGCTCATAAGCCGCGCTGTCTTTCCAGGTGTTGCGCGGATTCAACACCTCCGGCGGCACTCCCGGGCATTCTTGAGGAATCTCCAGGTTGAATATCGGATCTTTCTGATACGGGACATGATCAAGTTTCCCGTGTAAAGCAGCGTTCACCATCGCACGTGTATAAGTGATCTTCATGCGTGAGCCGACACCGTAGGGACCGCCTGTCCAACCAGTATTCACCAGCCAGACCTTCACGTTGTGTTTGGTGATTTTCTCCCCGAGTAATCCGCTGTAGACAGTAGGGGGCAGAGCCATGAAGGGAGCGCCAAAACAGGCGCTGAAAGTGGCTTTCGGCTCTTTCCCAGTTCCCGCTTCCGTTCCCGCTACTTTTGCCGTATAACCGGAGAGGAAGTGATAACGCGCCTGGTCTGCGGTCAATCGGGCGATGGGCGGCATGACTCCAAAAGCGTCCGCGGTGAGCATGATGATGTTCTCCGGATGTCCGCCCAATCCGTCACGCAAGGCATTCGGAATATGAGAGATCGGATATGCGGCACGAGTATTTTCCGTTAGGCTGTCGTCATCGAGATTTATCCGACGGGTATCATAATCGAAGGTGACATTTTCCAAAATTGTCCCGAAACGACGTGTGGTTTCATAGATTTCCGGTTCGGCTTCGGCTGAGAGATGTATGACCTTGGCATAGCATCCGCCTTCAAAATTGAAGACGCCATCATCCGACCAGCCGTGCTCGTCATCGCCGATCAGCGAGCGTCCTGGATCAGCGGAAAGGGTCGTCTTGCCCGTGCCGGACAAACCGAAGAACAGAGCGACATCCCCCTCTTTTCCCACATTGGCGCTGCAGTGCATGGTCATTACTTTCTTCTGCGGCAGCAAGAAATTAAGAACAGTGAAGACGGATTTCTTGATCTCCCCGGCGTAGCTGGTCCCCCCGATTAGCACCAATTTCATCCCGAAATTAACGATGATGAAGGCTTCGCTGTTGGTGCCGTCGAGTTCCGGAACTGCGTGGAAATGGGGAACATTTATCACGGTAAATTCAGGGGCATGCCCAGCGCGTTCCCCAGGATCATGCACCTGACGGAACATGTTATGTGCAAACATGGAATGCCAGGCGGTCTCGGTGATCACTCGGATCGGCAGACGATATTTCGGATCCGCACCCGCATGGCAATCCTGGATATAGACATCCTTGCCCTGGAGGTAGGCTTGCAGACGATAGAGTAAAGATTTAAACTTCCCTTCGTCAAAAGGACGATTCACAGCACCCCACCAGACTTTATCCGCACTGACCGTCTCCTTGACAATGAATTTGTCGTTAGGACTTCTACCGGTGTGCGAACCGGTGCGCACGACTATCGGTCCTAAATGAACAATTACTCCCTCATTGCGTTTTACTACATCTTCATAGAGCATTGGAGTCGTGGGATTCCAATGGACTCGGCAAACATTGATTATCCCCAAGGCGTCCAAACCGACTTTTGGTTTATCGCTCATTAGCGTACTTCCTTTGGTTAATGGTTTAACTATTGGTTAAAGTTTGTGTTATCTTGAAAGCAACCTTCGCATCGCGGAAGCAAGTTCAGCGTCATTATTACATTATCATTATCATTCTGCTGGATCAAATCGAAGAGGCGGGTTGATGCATGATTACCGTCCTAAGATAAGTAATTTGCAAAACTGCGTCAATTCAACGGTTCCGGCAATGGGAAAATTCAATCAATGCTCCACCTCCGAGAATCAGCACTGAACATCCCAGACCAATATAAATCGGTTCAATCCCCAGCGGATAGCCGATTCCAGCTCTCTCAGCCAAAGTCCAAAATAGAGTTATTCCTCCGGAGATTATCATCGACGGCAGGATCCAACGTCTGGGAAAAAGCGACGGCGAACGAAAACTCCCCGCTATTGGTAATAACAACATCGAGGTTCCGATCGAACCCAAATCATGCCAGATACCGACCACCGATTCGCGCCAGGCGGCGATAATTACGGCGAGAATGGCGGAAGCGAAAAGTCCAAGTTGTATTCGATTCACTCTCCAGTTGTCGATTGTCTTATTTGCCCGAGCCAGCAGATCGCGCCCAAGGGTCTGTGCGGCAAGAAAGGAATAGGAATCAACGGTGGACATGATTACCGAGAGTAGTGCAAGGAGAAACAAGCCTTTGAAACCAGTTGGCAGCAATGAATCAGCGAATATCGGATAACCGAGGATGGGATCTGTATCTGCGGGGAGGGCGGCGCGAGCGTAGAGTCCGACGGAAGTCGAGAGAAAGTCGAAAAAAATCCAGAAGAGAATGGAGAGGAAGATGCCATTGCGTGCGGTGCTTGCCGACTTTGCCGCGTAGGTGCGCTGATAAAAGGCGGGTTCGATCAAGGTTGCCAGAGCGATGAAATACCAGACAAATACGCCGGAGAAGGATCTCCCGCCATGCCAGGTGAGATGGGTGGAGGGAAGATTGGTTTTGAGAAAATGGAAGCCGCCAAAGTTCATCACGGCGAAGATCAGTAAAATGAGAAAACCAAGATACATCAGGACAAATTGAACCACATCCGTTCGCACTACTGAACGAAATCCGCCCATCGCCACGTACCCGGTCGAGAAAAGAGTCCCGAGGATGATCCATATCAAGAGTGAACCACCGAAGAACATTTTCAACAATTCACCAAGCATCAAGACATAAGCGGCGGGCACGGTCATGACAAAAACAATCGCTGCGCCGGTAAGGGAAGCAGAGCGTCCATACGCCTTTTCAAGTTGATCGGGGATGGAGAGCAACATGCTGCGTCGGGCAGCTTTGGTGATGAAAACTGCGAAAATTGCTGCGGTGAGGTAATAGGGCACACCGAAAACCAGCCAATTGGAAATGCCATACTTGAAGGAGTATTCACCGACTCCGAGAATCCCGCCATACCAGGTTGTGACTAAAGTTGCGACAAACGCTGGCAGGGTGATTTTTCTCCCATCGAGAAGATAATTTACTTCCGATTTTCCCGATTCCTGCCGGTATCTCCAACCCGCCCAGATAAGAAACAGGACATAGACGCCAAGTAGAGTATAATCGAATGGGTGGATCTGGATCACGCTTGTATTTACCCTTTCGTCTTTCGGCTCTCGATTTTCATGGGCGGGACGCCTATTTATTCCGTAGCACGTGCGTCTCGCACGTGTCATGG
>CAZCRQ010000100.1:4152-9653 GCA_964501095.1 uncultured bacterium
CGTAGCACGTGCGTCTCGCACGTGTCATGGGCGGGACGCCCATGCTACGCTTGCTTTTTCGCCTTTACTCTTACAGTATGCCTTCCCCTCTCAACGGAATCTTTTTCACTGATTCAACCGGATCGTTGCAATAGATCAATAATGTGGTGGAATCCCGAAGCGTCACTGTCGGTTCATAGACGATCGGAAAATCATGGTACTCGGCGCTGAGGATAGTATCCGGAAATGTCACTTGTGGCAGAAGGGAAAACTCATCGTCAGGAAAATAGAAACTATAGAGATTCAGATTTTCGGCTCCCATATTGAATATCCTCATTGTCCAGATTTCACTTTGAGTATTTACAGTCACCTGTCCGAAATCGTGAGAGGCGTAATTCACCGGCACTTTCGGAGTGTAGATTTTCGGATCGACTTTGATCATGTTGATATAGAAGGAATGTACAGCGGTGGCACCAAAACACCCTAATCCGCCGTGAACATAACTCTCCGGCCGTTCCAAGTATTGGATGATGGAAAACATGTAGCGGTAGTATTCAAAGGATCCTGCGACAACATCGAGGCGGTGGGGTCCAATCCATTCGAAATAGATCCACACGACATTGACCGAATCCTGGTATGAAGGTGCGATTGTCCAGTTAGTACGTTGCTCATCTTCCGGTATTATGGCGGTATCCGGATCATTAGGGTCCCAATCGGGATCCAAATAAGCGAGATCGATGGTATCAGTGAGCGCGGTGATGCTTAAAACGCACCCCCCAAGGAAGGCATCCCCACCCTTCCAGGCATCCGACCATTTTACTTTGATAAAAGGCATTTCACGGTGGAAACAGGGGAGATTATTCGGGAGAATTTCAGGGTGAACAGGCGTCTCCCCCGATTGAATGATCTGATCCAGTAACTCGTGATTGGTGACGCGAATGGTGAATGTATCAGGCGCCGTGGTTTCCGCCCAGATGTCAATTTGATCCGGTTTATAAGCCTCCAGACGATAGCGGATATTCGGTTGCACCAATTCCCCGTTGTAATCCACCGGATAATAAGCACCGTCAGTATCGTAGTTGCGATACTGAACCTCGAGATAATCGGGATCGCCGGGCAGAATGGAATCGCCGGTTTCATCATTGAACACGGTAAAAATTTTAACCGCCGCTCCCACAACTCCATGCTGATTGGGATCGTAATAAGACCCAATGTCCTTGAAAACCCATTCCAGATAGATTTTGTCAAAAGGTTCGCCGGTAGTCAGATAAGCCTGGAGGACAGGTTCGCTTTGATAATCCTCCACTTCTGTTGGTTCAGTGTCGCAGCCTAGAAATATAATGGCTAGACATACTATAAATAATGGAATCAGAACAGGTCGTTTATTGTCAAACATTGGTTTTACTCCTTGAATTGCAAACTATTAAAAGCGCACTTCATAACTGACCAACGGCAGAATCGGCAGCAGTTTCACTTCGCTCACTTCGACCGGATTTTCACTGGTATTGTAATTGATCAACCAGATGGCGCGTCGGCTGTAAACGTTATAAATGCTGATATTTAATTTTGCCGGCAGTTTGAAAAACCGGTGATTGTAGACTAGAGTCAAGTCTAGGCGATGATCTGCAGGGAAGCGATAGTTGTTTTTGCTGCCATTGAGGATAAAGCGATTATGATTTTGGAAATCTTCATTTTCCATGTGGGCGTAATGTTGAGAATAAATTCCTACCGCACGAGTGTAGCCCTGACCGGTGTTGTACCTCCAACCCGCCGAGAGGTCCCAGCATTGATTAAGCTTGAAGGTGGAAATGAAGATGAAGTCATGACGTCGATCCCATTTGGGATAATACCAATTGCCCCGATTGACATAAGTGTCCGGGAAATGTCGTCGGCTCCAGGAGAGGGAATACCCCAGCCAGCCAGTCAGTCTTCCCGCTTTTTGTCGCAGCATCCACTCGAAACCATAAGCATAGCCGTTCCCCTGTATGAATCCTTCTTTGATCGAATTGCCGCGATCGATTGAATTGTTGATTTCCAGGAGGTTTTTCATCCAGGTATAATAGCTTTCAAAAGTGAATTCCAGGTCTGGACGGGGATCATGTTCAAATCCGAGAACGATCTGATCGGTATAAGTCGGGCTGGTCGTGCCGTCATTGGGAACCCACATATCGAGAAACACGGCAACATCGGCGAAAGATATGGAACTGACCCATTGATGATACCTTCCACCGGCAAGTTTGATTCGGGTTTGCGGGCTGTAATGGTAGAGTAAGGCAAGACGTGGATCGAAACGAATCGTCTGCCCGCGATCATGGTATGACCAGCGAATCCCTGGGAAAAGTTCCCAATATGCGCTTATCTTCCAGCGATCTTGTATATAATGGGAGAAATTGGAAGCGATATATTTGATTCGTACGTATTCCGCATCATCGCTGTGCTGATCGATGTCCGAGCTGTAACGACGGCTTTCCAGACCGGTTTCCATCTGGTGGTTGGGAATCCCATGATATTCATAGTCCAAACGAAAAGCTAGGTCGTGAAACCGGTTTCTAAAGTCGATAAGTTTCGCCCCTTCATTCTCCATGTAAAAACCACTACCGTATCGGCTGTATGCCATTCCCAAAGTGAGAAAAGCGTTTTTGGGCATCACCTGGCGCATTCGGGAGGTGAAGGTGCGGTTGCCCCAATAGGTACTGAGCTTTAAACGGCTGTCTTCGGGTCCAAATTCAGACCTTAATTCGTCAGAACCAAGATAGCCGCCGATGGTTAGTGTCGTGCGATCGGTCAGATCCAAATTGATTTTCCCGTTGCTGTCGTAGAAGTAATAATCGGGCAGATCTTTGAAATCCTCATTCTTTCTCATGATATCGAGCAGTGGATCGAAATAGGTGCGACGTCCCGAAACAGCATAAGAACCGACCTTTTTCGGAAGAGGACCTTCAAAGGCGGCATGAGCGGAAATCAAACCGACAGATGCCAGACCTTCGAAATTCTTCCGGTTGCCTTCGTTTGTAATAACTTCGAGCACGCTGCCGGCACGTCCGCCGTAACGCGCCGGAAATCCGCCCTTCATCAATTCGATAAATTTCACCGCATCGGTGTTGAAAGTGCTGAAAAGCCCGAAGAGGTGGGATGGATTATAGACAGTCGATTGATCCATTTGAATCAGGGTCATGTCCGGGCTGCCTCCACGTACATAGAGAGCGCTGGAGAGTTCGGAAGAGGCTTTTACCCCGGGAATCGCTTGCAGGGCGCGCATGACATCCATCTCCGCTCCCAGGGAAGGGATGTTGCGGATGGTCTGGTTGTCCACCGGAACTGTTGAAACACGTGGGCTTAAACGCAACTCCTCCTCATCCTCCTTCTCCGCAGTGAAGACAACTTCCTTGAGCGCCATGGATTCGGGAACCAATTCGATATAGAGAGGATCCATCGTTGTGGTGGAGACTGTAACTACCACTTCACGAGAACGATAGCCAAGATACCCCGCTTTTAAAATGTAGATTCCCGGGTCCAATCCGGCGATGATGAAAAAACCATCCAGGTTGGTCGCCGCGCCTTTGTTCAGGTTCACCACCACCACGTTGGCGACGGGTAATGGTTCGCCGTTGGAGGCATCCAGCACAAATCCACGTATTGGGTAACCGGCATGAACGGATGTGAATAATGCCGAGGTGAGTAATATCATTACCAGTAAAAGTGAAAGTCCGACCTGTTTCATTCAAACTCCTGTGCCTGATTTCCGATGGCTGAGGCATTTTAAAAGTAGGGAAATTAAGGAATCAAGAATATCAAAGAAACACCTTGACGATTGTCGGATCAGTAATTTCGGAGACCTCTCATTTCAGCACCAAGACGCCACGGCACCAAGGCAATAAGATATAATAATGTTAAATCATAATCTCTAATATAAAACCTTTTTACCTTTATGCCTTGGTGTCTTCGCGTCTTAGCGGTGAATATATTATAGTTTAAATTCTCCCAATCAGAGTGACAAAGTAATTCCTTTCCGCCCCGACGAAATAAGCATTTTCCAGCGCCCAGTCGGCGTTATAGCCCATAGAGCCTGACGTTTCATACGCTTCATTCAGAAGGTTGTTGACCCTTAACTTGACTTCCCAGTTTACAATCGACAAGTTTTTAGGCAACTGATAACTCAGGGTGAATCCGAGAAGTGTATATGGATCGATAGTCCGTTCTTCATCCTGAGAATTATCCAGATACTGCTTGCCGACATAGCGGAAATCGAACATGCCAAGCAGACCATTCATTCTCCATCCAGCGCCGCATTGGGCGATGAGACTGGGGAAAAGAGCGATCGTATGATTTGAGTAATCCTGTTTCACTGGCGCCCAATTCTCATCCAGGATATAGGCAGTGTAGGATTTCAATTTGTTGCTGGAAAGGGTGAGATTCGCCCACCCTAAGGGACCCTGCTTTGGTTGGTATCCCGCTTCCCACTCGATGCCGGCATGTATTGAGTGGTCAGCGTTGGTTTTCATGATCTCGTCCTCTTCGTTGATCCTGCCGTCCGGAATTATCTCATTGCGGAAATTCATCCAGTAGAAGTTCAGCTTCGTGTAGAGATCACGATCACGATAATTCGCCCCGATTTCCAGATCGACCACCTCTTCCGGATCGATCAGGGGATCACTCCATTCGATATATTTGATCTGCCCGTTTTCGCGAACTGTATCGGGTGTGTCGAATAGGGGATCGACATTCAAATCATCGGGACCATCCCAGCCGTTCCAGTATTCGTCATCGGTTGGTGCACGATGGGATATCCCTGCGCTGGCAAAAAGGCTTATCCGCGGATCGAGCTGGTAGTTGACCCCGATTTTCGGATTGAAAAAGAGATAATCAACTGAGAAACGATTCAAGCTGTCAGCTTGGAAATTCGCCATCGGTTCTTGTTTGAAGTCGAAACGGCGTAACCGCAGTTCCAGATCGGCGGTAACACGTAATTTATCAGTCGCCTGATACTGGTCACGTATAAATGCTCCGCCCCATCTGACATCACCTTTGTACTGATAATAGCGATGTTGTGGAAGTGCCCAATCCGGCAAGCGACTGCCCCAGATCACATACCCGTAATGATCGCTCTGGTACCATTGCAGGTCTCCGCCAGCTTGCAGGGTTCCTTGCTCATGCTTCAGGGTGACACTGGGAATCCAACCGAGATGATCCTTCTGGACCCATTTCTGATAAATGAAATCAGCTTTTTCGATTGTCTCACCAGAGACGTCAGGAAAAGGAGTAAATCCAAATTCAATCAAGTCTTTATCTTCTTTAAATTTTTCGTTATAACCTTCACCACGAATGTAGAACATGCTGTTTTGCAACTGAATGTCATCGGTCAGCGCATATTCATGATGCAGTTCGTAGTGAGGCTGATTGAAATTGTCGATGGTGTTCGAATAAGTGTAGGGATTATGGCGGCGATTCCTGGCGATATCGCTTTGAAGCGAGGGATCCCAGGCGGCATGAGTCACTTCCGGACCTCCGTAAACGTTCACTTT
>CAZCRQ010000101.1:0-9495 GCA_964501095.1 uncultured bacterium
ATTTTCATCAGACAGGTTGCATCATAGGGAAAAATACAATAATATGAAAACATAGAAACCAACCTGATCCTCCCCGCATCAGGGATGCTTTGCTCAGAAATACCTTACATAATGTCTTCAATAGTGTTGCATTAACGACGGGAAAGGAGACTCACATGAAGAAGCTATGTATTTTACTGCTCGTTCTTGGCGCGACGGTTTTCAACGCTGCTGCGCAGAACCATTTTCACCCTGTACATCCTACAGGAAGACCTTATGCGATCATTGTCGACAACGTCCTGATAAATGGTGCGACTATGGCGGCTGGCGGCGAGGTCGGCATATTTGACGTCGACTTGTGTGTCGGCGCAGGAGCAACGACCAACCAATGGCCCCTGCCGATCACTTGTTGGCAGGGCGATCCAGCGCAAGGCTTACCAGGATTCATATCCGGCAACAGAATTGTCTATCGCCTTTGGGATGGGAATCGGGAATATGAAGCGACCGTGGAGTACATCGGCGGACATGGCAACGGTACCTTCAATTTCGGACCCTATTCCGAAGTTGTTCTGACCGCGGACGAAGCCCCGCCGCCAGTGCCGGACATCGATGTATCTCCTCTTGAATTGGCTTTCGGAGAGGTACTGGTTGGAGAAACATCGGTAATGGAGATCTCCATCGACAATGTGGGCGAGGGGAATCTTACGGTATCCGTCACTGTCGATGGCGACTGTTTCTCAATTCCTGCATTCACCGATGTTGTCATCCATGCCGGAGAGGGCGAAACTCTCACTGTCACCTTCGCTCCGGAGGCAGTCGATGAGTATGTCGGTTCGGTTACCATCTCCAGCGACGATCCGGATGAACCAGAAATAACGGTCGATCTTGCCGGTGCAGGAATTGAAGAAGACGAGGATCATTACCCCTACATTCCAGTTACGCCGACCGGCAGACCTTATGCGGTCATCGTGGACGATGCAACCATTGATGACGTAAGGATGGCAGCCGGTGGGGAGATCGGTATTTTCGACGGAGATCTATGTGTCGGAGCGGGAGTGGTTGCTAATCAATGGCCCATAGTAATCACCTGCTGGCAGGGCGACCCGGCTGAACTGCCAGGCTTTATTATTGGCAATCCTATCATCTACTACCTCTGGGATGGCAACACAGAATATGAACCAATTGCTGAATATATCAATGGAAACGGCAATGGTACTTTCGGTTATCGCGCTTATTCCGAAGTGGTTTTGACTGCTGGAGAAGTGCCACCCGGTGAACCGGATATTGAAATTCATCCGAATGAAATTGCGTTTGGTGAGCTGACAATCGGCGAGGCTCTCACCCGGACAATTGAGATTGCCAATGTCGGCGATGCCGATCTGACTGTTTCTGCAACGGTTACCGGAGATGGATTCACCGCCGATGAGTTCGCCAATGTGATCATCCAACCGATGCAGCCGGAAATGCTCGAGATAACTTTTGCTCCAGTGGCAGCGCAGGATTACACCGGCGTTGTAGTTGTCACCAGCAATGATCCTGACGAACCGGAAATCACAATTGATCTTTGTGGAACCGGCATTGAGGAAATTGAGGATCATTATCCTTACAATCCTGTCCAACCGACCGGCAGGCCTTATGCCATAGTTCTCGAGGAAGCGATTCTTAATGGGACGCCCATGCCGTCGGGGGATGAGGTTGGAATCTTTGACGGCGATCTGTGCGTGGGAGCGGGAATTTTGAACGGCGAGTATCCATTCCCCATCACCTGCTGGCAGTCAGATCCTACCAATGAAATGCCGGGATATACACCTGGCAATCCCATCATCTATTACCTCTGGGACGCCTCGGAGGAGCGAGAATACATCCCGGAAGTTGAATATATCCGCGGCAATGGAACCTTCGGCTTCGGTCCCTACTCGCATGTCATTCTGACGGTTGGGGAAGCACCGCCGCCGCAACCGGATATTATTGTAACGCCGGAAAATCTCAATTTCGGTGATGTTTTCCTTGGGGAAACGAATACCTTGAATGTGACGGTCAGGAACGCCGGCGAGGCAAATCTGACTGTTTCGGAGGTTGTCTCCTCGCGTGAAGTCTTCCAGGTGATTGAATTCCACGAGATTACTCTGCCACCAGACCGGCAGGTGGAGATTGCGGTGCGATTTGCACCACTTGCGGAGGAGCAGTACGAGGGGGTGCTGACTATTCAGAGCAATGATCCGGATGAAGCGGAAGTGACGATCGGTATGACCGGCACCGGCATCCCCGTGCCGGGAGCGCATTTCGATCCGGTCAACCCTACTGGCGATCCCTATGCGATTATTGTTCATGAAGCTGTCATCGATGAAGAGACACTGATTCAAGGCGATGAGATCGGTATCTTTGACGGCGATCTTTGTGTTGGGGCAAGCGAGGTCACTGACGATTGGCCCTTGCCGATCACCGTTTGGGAATGTATTCCTGCTCAAGGTCTGCCAGGATATACTCCCGGCAATCCAATCCTCTATTACTTCTGGGATTCCTCGGTTCGAAGGGAATATGAAGCCCAGGCGGAATATCTCCACGGGCATGGGAATGGAACCTTCGGCTTTGGTCCTTATTCCGAAGTGGCGCTTCGTGCCGGAGAAATTCCTCAAGAGCCCAATATCGCCACAACGCCGAATGAGCTGGACTTCGGAACCGTAGCTGTCGGTGAAACAGCTACCCTCCATCTGACAATCGCCAATGTCGGAAACGCCGACCTTCACCTCACTTCAATTGTATCTACGTTGGATGTGTTCAGCATTCCAGCTAATGATGAAATCATCCTGCTTCCTGGAGAGGATTACATCCTGCCGGTCACTTTCGAACCCGTTCGTGCACAGCATTACGAAGGATTGCTCAGGATTCTCAGCAACGATCCGGACGAACCGGAGTGGGAGATCAACCTCTCTGGAATTGGGCAGGTAGCCGATGGACGACATTTTGATCCCGTACATCCGACCGGCTTGCCTTATGCAATTGTTGTTGAAGATGCGGCTATCAATGGGCAAACCTTGGGACCGGGTGGTGAGGTTGGAGTGTTCGACGGCGAATTGTGTGTCGGGGCAGTGGTGGTAGCAGAAAATTATCCGCTTCCCCTGACCGCTTGGCAAGGCGATCCGGAGCATGGAAATCCAGGCTTCATCACAGGTAATCCGATGCTTTTCTACCTCTGGGATGGTGAGGAAGAATATGCCGCGGAAGCAGAGTACATCCGCGGTGACGGCACTTTCGGATTCGGTCCCTATGCTTGTGTCACCCTTAATGCAACAGTGCCGCATGAACACCACTTTGAGCCGGTGCCGCCGACCGGACTTCCTTATGGAATACTGGTCGAGGAGGCGACGCTCTTAGAGGAATCACTGGTGCCGGGGGATGAAATCGGTGTCTTCGACGGCGATCTCTGTGTCGGGGCGACGGAGGTCACCGGAAACTGGGTTCTTGGCATTACCGCCTGGGGCGGCGATCCGGAACATGGTGTACAAGGATTTACTGTCGGACATACAATCCTTTATTACTTCTGGGATTTCTCCGAAAATACCGAGTATCAAGCGGAGCCGATTTATTTGGAAGGTGATGGAACCTTCGGATACGGGGCATTTTCACATGTCTCCCTATGTTATAGCGGTGGGTATGAAGACAGGGAGCCAGACATTCACATTCAGCCAAGACAAATCGCCTTCGGGCATGTAGTGATTGGCGAGACTGAAACCTTGGAGCTGCAAATTAGCAATCTAGGAGATGCCAATTTAATTATCACTTCAACATCGATCGAGGGGGGAGTATTTTACATCCCTGATTTTCATGATATTACCATTGTTCCTGGTGATAATGAAGTATTGCCGGTGAGTTTTGAACCACTGGCTGAAGAGATTTATCAAGGACGATTGATAATAATCAGCAATGACCCGGATGAAGGGGTTGTCGAGGTTGGGCTTCATGGTATCGGAATCGAACAGGCTCACTTCATACCGGTGCCTCCGACAGGTTTACCCTACGGATTCATCATGCACCAGGTCACCATCGATGGGATCTCCATCATCCCGGGTGATGAAGTGGGGATATTCGACGGCGATCTTTGTGTCGGGGCGGTGATTTTTAACGGAAATTACCCCATTGCCGTAAATGCCTGGGAAAGCGCCCCGGAACAAGGACTGCCCGGGTTTACACTTGATAATCCCATCTCTTATATGATCTGGGATTTGAGCGCTGAAGAGGAGTTGGACGCTCAGGCGCTCTACTTGAACGAACATGGGAATGGCACCTTCCGAGGCGGCGGTCCCTTTAGTGAAATCGTACTTTGGACAGGCGAACCCTGGCATCAGGATATCATGGTCGAACCGGATCGCCTCGACTTCGGCGAAGTGCTGTTTGGGCAAACCAGAGAGAACCAATTCCATATTTCCAATAACGGCGGTCAATTTCTCCACCTCGAAAACATCTCGATCGAAGGTGAAGGATTCCAGATCGAAGAATTTCAAGAAGTTGCTCTGGAACCTTATGATCAAATCACAATCACGGTTACCTTCGCTCCCAGGAATGTGTCAAATTATACCGGCGAAGCGGTCATCTTCAGTGATGATCCGGATGAGCCTCAAGTGACGGTGCAGTTGATAGGGGAAGGGATTTCGTACGAAGGCGATCATTTCAATCCGGTTTTTCCCACCGGCTTACCCTATACGATTGTTGTCGAAGCTGCAACCTGGGACGATAATCCTTTACATCCAGGGGATGAAGTCGGCGTTTTCGACCAAGATTTGTGCGTCGGCGGGTTACTTATCAATGGAGAATATCCCGCGGCGTTTACCGCTTGGAGGGGTGACCCGGCTCATCAATTGCCCGGATTTACACCTGGCAATCCCATGTTGTTTTACATCTGGGTTGATAACCAGGATATGGAGTTTGCCGCCCAAGCGACTTATGTAAATGGCAGGGGTAACGGCACCTTTGACTATGGCGCATTTTCCGAAGTGAGACTGGCGGCTTATACTCCTTTCGGCGCTCTGCAGGTTACGCCTCACTCCCTGCATTTTGGCTATCTCTATGTCGGAGATGCCGCCACCCGAGAGATCTCTATAACCAATATCGGAAACATACCGGTTACCATCTTCGCCACCAGCATCACGGGCGAAGGTTTCACGACCGCTGAACTGGAAAATGTCGTCTTGCCGGTCGAAGAAACAATTGCGGTTAATGTAACATTCGCACCAGCCGATAATGTCCTGTATGAAGGATTGTTCATGATTGAAAGCAGCGACTTCGATCATCCGGAGATCTCGATTCCCTTGGATGGACGCGGTTATCAAACACCGACGACTCATTTCCATCCTGTACTTCCCACGGAACGACCTTATGCGATCATCGTCGACATGGCGACCATCGACGGCGAACCGTTAATCCCCAACGATGAGATCGGCGTGTTCGATGGCGAACTCTGTGTCGGCGCTGATATTGTCAACGGGGACTGGCCGCTCCCGATTACCGCTTGGCAGGGCGATCCCGCTCAGGGACTCCCCGGATTCACCCCCGGCAATCCGCTCATCTTCTACTTCTGGGATGAGAGTGAAGATCGTGAGATTGTCGCAGGTTATTATATTACACCAGGGCGTGGAGACGGCACCTTCGGTTTCGGCGCTTACACGGAAGTTGGACTCTTTGCTGGGGATGTTCCGGACATTGCGGTCGATCCGGAGGAGCTGGATTTCGGCGGAGTGGAACTCGAAGACCGCCGCGATCTCGAAATCACGATCTCAAATGAAGGACTGGCAGACTTATTGATCGTTTCGTCGCAGGTGACTGGAAATGCCTTCTCTGCTCCAACCTTAGACAATGTCATCCTCGCTTCCGGTGAAAACACGACTTTGACTGTCACCTTTGCGCCAATTGTGCAAGGTCCGGTCTATGGAACCTTGAGAATCAACAGCACTGATCCGGATGAGCCGATATTAGTCGTTCCCTTAAGTGGATTTGGTGTACCGCCGGACTTCTATTTTGATCCTGTCGAACCAACCGGACAACCCTATGCGATTATCGTCGATGAAGCTTTACTCAACGGGAACTTACTGCAACCTGGTGATGAAATCGGCATATTTGACTTCGACCTCTGTGTCGGTTCAATTGTGGTGGGCTTGGATTGGCCCCTGCCGATAACCACTTGGCAGGGTGATCCCGCCCAAGCTTTGCCCGGATTCACTCAGGGAAATCTAATCCATTATTATTTATGGATCGATGACATCGAAGAGTTATACGAACCTCAGGCTGAGTACATACGCGGGAATGGCGCCTTCGGCTATGGAGCATATTCCGAAGTTGTACTGTCGTATGATGATGAGGACCAGGGGGGAGACATTGTTGTCGATCCGACTCAACTTACGTTCGGAGATGTTTTGGTCGGTCTTGACGCCACCCTGGAAGTAAATATCTCCAACATCGGCAACCAGACTATTACCATCTATGAAGCGCCCTTCCAGGGTGATGGCGCGGCTGGATTCTCATTTGCCGAGGAACCTCAATTTCCGCTGGAGTTGGGCGGGGCGGAAACGATTACACTCGGGATTGTCTTTGCACCGACGGAGAGAATCCTTTACGAAGCAACATTGGTGATAGTCAGCGATGATGAGGATGAACCGATTGTGATGGTGGAACTCTCCGGACAGGGAACTGCGCCGGGTATCGAACTATCCGCCGATCACCACGATTTCGGTGAAATTCTCTATAACGAGAGTGACACCTGGGAGCTGGAACTCACCAATATCGGCAATTGGACGCTGTTGATCGCCTCAATCGACCTCAGCGGAGACGGTTTCAGCGCGGAAGCGATTCAAAATCAGACACTCGAACCGGATCAGATCCTTGCTTACCCAGTCACCTTCTCTCCGGGGAGGGTAGGTGATTTCAACGGAACCATCACCATTACCAGCGATGATCCATGGAATCCGATCCTGACAGTTGCACTGAGCGGTATCGGTGTCGCACCGGATATCGCTGTTTCCGCCGAGTCGCATGATTTCGGTGGATTACGGGTCAATACCAGCGTTGCCTGGGACTTGACGATGATGAACACCGGCAATTGGCAGCTTCTGGTATACTCCATCGAGCTGGTCGAGGGTGAAGGCGCTTTCTCCTTCCCCGCGTTTGAGAATATAACCATCGCCCCACAGGATCAAGCGGTTCTCCCGATCCGGTTTGAACCTCCTGCCGTCGGAACGTTTAATGGACTTTTAACTATTCATTCCGATGATTTTACTAATCCGGAGATCGATATAAGTCTTTCAGGCAGCGGATTAGAACCGGACATTGTACTCTCTGAGGAGCAATTGCTCTTCGGTGGTGTCCCGTTAAATACTACCGCAACACTTGAATTTTCGATCACCAACATCGGCGGCTGGGAGCTGCTGGTCTCCAATGTGCAGCTTCAAGGCGCGGGATACACGATACCCAACATCAGCAACCTTCATCTGGCGGCGAATGGTGGGAGCGCGGTGGTGCCGGTGACCTTTAGACCCACCCTGGCGATTGAATACTACGCAACTCTGACAGTGTTAAGCGATGATCCCGACCAACCGCAAATAGAGGTTCTCCTCTCAGGAAGCGGAGTGGTGCCGGATATCGCGGTAACTCCCGGCGTGTTGGATTTCGGCGAGGTGATTATCGACAACGCCTCCACATTGGAACTCACGATTACCAATGAAGGCGGTGCGGTGCTGAATCTCCAGTCAATACAAGTCGGACGCTATGATGAAGGTTTCTCTGTCCAACCTCCACAAAACAATTCACTACTGGCGGGGGAAAGTGTAATTGTTTCGGTGGTGTTCGCACCGGTCGAGATTCAATCCTACTCCGGACGTCTGACCATTCGCAGCAATGATCCCGATGAACCTGTTATAAACATCAACCTCTCGGGCATCGGTGGTTACCTCTACCACTTCCAGACGGTGAATCCAACCGGCATAGCTTACCCGATCATCATCGAAACTGCGGAATTGGATTTTGCCCAACTGACACCTGGTGACGAAGTCGGCATTTTCGATGGCGATCTTTGCGTGGGAGTTGTTGTGGCACGGGGACAATTACCCCTTTTAGCCTCGGTCTGGATGGCGGATCCGGATCACCAACTTGTAGGCGCATTGCAAGGTAATGCCATCGCTTATCAGATCTGGTCTTATAACCTGGATGAAACCTTTGCCGCTAATGCCGCGTATCGTTATGGTAATGGCACCTTTGGACGCGGCGCATACAGCATTGTCAGTCTTAACGCCCGAAGCCTCCGTTATTTCCAACCGGTGGAACCGACCGCGGTGAGGAATACCTTCAACATTGCAAATGCCCTGATCGATGTCGACCCATTGCTGCCAGGTGATGAAATCGGCGTCTTCGATGGAAATCGTTGTGTGGGAGCAGCACGTGTAGGTGGGAATGGTCCGGTTGGAATGCAAATCCATGCCTTCGGACATGTAAATAATAACCATCCCGGGTTTACTGTCGGCAATGACATTCGGTTCCTCTTTTGGACTGGGACCGATGAACTGGTTCGGGTGATTCCAACCTATCTGGACGGTGGAGACGGCAATTTTGGACCGAATAACTCGGTCTATTCGGTCTGGCTTGATGCCGCATTGTATGAAACCTTGGAAATCACTCTACATGCCAATTTCTTTGAGCTGATCTCGACCTGCATTGTACCGGAAAATCGTCTTGCACCGGCAGTTTTTGATAACGTTCCCACGATTCGCATCGTCGTCGATGATCACGGCGGTATGTATGTTCCGCAGTACAATGTCAATACCATAGGTAACGTCAGCTCGACAGAAGGTTACCGCATCCTGAACCAAGGCGAGGAGAGCATCCTGACAATCGAAGGCTCCCTGATGGATCCCGCGACTCCTTTCATCCTGCAGCATCATCGTTGGAACTTCATGGGCTATCCATTCGACACCGGTGTGAATATCGTCACCGCACTTTCCGACATTGCCCAGTCGATTAACATTGTCCAGACCGATGACGCCAGGATGTGGGTTCCGGCATATCATTACAACACCATCGGCAACATGATTCCAGGAGAAGGCTACCAGGTGTTGCTGAACAACAATGTCAATGAAAACATCCAATTCACCTTCAATTCGGGAATTCTCCTGACTATCGATCGAGATATGGAAAAGCCGTATTACACCGAACAACTCCCTCAGATTGAAGGCGCTCCAGCTCCAACCGGACTACCTTACTGGATTTTTGTCCATCTGGATGAGAATCTGCGCGCACAACAGCCGGCGACAATCTCAATTTTTGACTACACGACGCTGGTCGGTAAAGGGTTGGTGTTTGAGGATCGCGAGGTGACACCGGTAGTTACATGGCAAGGTGCGCCAGAGTATCGACTCAGCGGTTTTACAGAGGGCGATCCGGTGCGGATTGTGCTCCATCATGCGGACGGCTCCAAGCTGCCGGTGGCAATTTTAGATGATACCGAATTGACCTTTGGCAAGGATGGATATGGTG
>CAZCRQ010000102.1:0-9443 GCA_964501095.1 uncultured bacterium
GCAATATCTGTTCTTTTTTCATTGACATTTATTTCTCCTTAAAATGAAAAATTGTTTCTGAATATGCCGATCTATCTTTTTCAACTCTATTTAATACTGGGCGTTTAAAGAGATTATATATTTTCATATTTGCTAAATTTGTAATAAGTTGATTCATAAAAATACCAATTAATTAATCGAACTTCTCGGCAAATAATTCTCCTAAAGTCCCCTTTTTCGGCGAATTTATCAGACGCTGACGGTGGGCAAAACAATTGCTTAGTCGCAAAGGATAAAAGGCACACTGCTTCAAAGTGCAGGAATCTTGAGGGCAGAAAAAGTCCGGCAGTTTATCTTCTGGAAAAAGTTCACCACGAACCAGGTCGATTAGTTCCTGATAGCTGAGCACTGTGGGTTGAACATCCGGAGCTTTGGGCGAACCCCGGTTGATCAGGTTGGCGGAGGTGTGGAGGAACCAGCCTTCGATCAATCCGATTTCATCCGGATTCTGCACCGCACCCTTCTTGTGTTGTTTAACATGTTCCGCGGTACGCAACCGGGCGACCAATCGCGGCATATTGAGAACTGATTTTTTCTGAGTAAGCGGATTGGATTGCACTGTCACCGCGCCGCTCTCCGGTTCGTAATAGAGAACCGCCTCCGCTTTCAATTTATATCGCACCGCTTTGATAACCAGTCCATTACGGCTGGCGATCGCGACCAAGGTATTGCCCTGGTTCTTGATCACCCGTGCACTACGTTTCACTTCCCTCAGGGCGCTGAACCAATCAGCTTCCCGTCTCACTAAGGAGGCAAGAAACCGGGAGATCGATTTCCGATAAAGATCGTGTTCTTCTCCATACATTAAGGCGAGACCATTGATGCACTCCGGCAACAAAATGCGCCGTTCGGCTTCATCGACTGGAAGTGCGTTTTCAGAGTTATGAAGGAGTCGTGCGGCGACCAGTAACAGTTTTTCCAGATCGCGTCGACGCTCCCAGCCGTGCGACTTCGCTAAATAATGCGAGAGTCCTTCGGATTCCCAAACGATATTTTCCCGGCGTTCATACGGCGCCTCGGGTTGATATTCATTTTCCAGCCAGGCAGCCAGTGCGCGATCGAAACGCTGGGCGGTTTCTTCCCTCGGACGCTCCGCCTCAGACGCCGATTTTATAAATCCCTCCAAAAGCGATATGCAATGTTCGACCACCAATTCATCGTTCTGAAGCAGCCGATGTAATCCATCCAGGAGGGAAGGCGGCGCCATGAGATGATGGGTGGCATCCCGGCTTTTTAATGACTCCCCACGGGAATCCTGCATCACCACAAAGGGGAGGAGGAAACGAAAGCGGATATCTTGAGATAATCCTAAATCCTCGGCAACAAGCTGCGAAGCGCAGGTTTCGCTCTTTTCCACATTGCTGTGTCCACTGACAGGATGGGTGTCAAACCGTCCGCCTCCAATGTCCACCGCCAAGACGCCTTCTTTCTCCAGAGAGGCGGCGTTGGTTTTGCCATCGGACAATTGTTCGGCGGACATAAAAACAATGGGCGCGGTATTTACTCCCGGATACCGCTGAATAGCGTAATTTCGCAGCAGATAAATCGATAAAACCGCATCCAAATCAGGCGAGCGATGGGTGACGATTTGACGCACAGTAAACTGATGGTTATTCTCGAAAGACATACGGAAAGCTACGGAACACGATGAGGAGAAGCAATGCAGGCAGCATTGGTTCGACCTACCTTTTTCCACGAAGAACACGAAGGGCACGAATAAGAAGTCATTCTGAACGAAGTGAAGAATCTTTGATTTTGTTTGTAATAATTAGATTATTCTTATTATAGTATAAGTAATTCTGGAAAACATAATGGTTTTCACTTCATTCAGAATGACTATATACTAGATTTTATAATCTAATCACACTAACCGATCCAGCTCATTATCATCCTTGATTTTATCCTGAAGGTCGCGGAAATGCTGACGGATGGCTTCCTCCGCCAGTTCATGGCGCGAGATATTTTCTTTTCCCTTCATCTCTTTCATCGCCTGTAAGGGAGATTTTCCTTCAGGTTTAATCTCAGGAGGTTTGGATACTGGCTCTCGTGATTGCGACGACGGCAATACGGACTTATTCTCTTGATATTCATGAACTTTCATCGTTCTGATCTCCTGATTCCCCCTGGTATTATTATCGGTTAATTCGCAACAGTCTTGAAATTCACTTTCTTCTTCCGAAGGAACCGAAAAAAAACCTCTCAGATGCCGGAAACATCTGAGAGGTCTATTCTAAAAATTTCATGTTTATTTCAGCAGCATGATCTTCTGAGTCCTGACTTGATTGTTGAATTGAACCTGGATGAAATAGATTCCACTGACCAGTTTTAAACCGTCCTGAGTGGTGTCGAAGACAAAACGATGATACCCGGCGTTGAAATGGTTGTCACTTGTAAAGACCTGCTGTCCGAGAACATTATGTACAGTGATGGCGACATCACCATTGGCAGGCAAAGTAAACGGGATGATGATCGACGGATTGAACGGATTGGGGTAACCCTGTCCCACGGTAAATTCGCTTGGCAGCTCGCCGAGATCCAGTGAGATTGAGGCGTATGCGTCTTCGCCAAACGCTGCTTGATGGTCTGTACGTGTCGGGATCAGAACTCCGTCGGAGGTTTTCACGGCAATCCGGATTGGATGTCCAGAGATGAAACCTTCGACCTGATGCTCCACTGAACCACCCCAGGCGACCACCGGAGTCACCGGACGATCCGTCAACACTACAGCCTTCCCAACCAACAACGCGCCATCATAAAGTTCAATGACAGCGGGATTCTGCGCCAACAAATCCATCGAGAGATCGAAGAGGGTGATATAAGGCAAACCGGTCGCCTGTGGAGCGCCTTCCACCTCAGGAATCTCCCAGATATCCTCCTCTGCACCCACCGACATCTGTGCGCCATCGCTGTAGACAAGGTTGACATCTTGAGTGACAAAGATGAAATAACCCTCCCCGGGGCGCATGGAGCCAATCGTATTGATTGCCGGAGGAATGTAAAACCTACCGTCATCGGTCATCACGATTTCAATATTATTGAGAATGCCATCCAATGCTGTAACCAGGTTGACATTGTAGTTATATGGATATCCGATCCAATTCCAGCGTCTGGCGTAGATGTCATAC
This sequence comes from uncultured bacterium, assembly GCA_964501095.1. GTDB lineage: Bacteria > Electryoneota > Electryoneia > Electryoneales > Electryoneaceae > CAZCRQ01. Next base: position 3,165 of record CAZCRQ010000102.1, read on the forward strand.
ACCATATCGACAGCGACCAGCGGACCTTCGATGACTAGCTGCGAGGGAGTGAGGCAGAATATCTGGTAGCCTTCAGTCAAGGTGATATTCCCAATAGTGTTGATATTAGGCGGGATATAGATATGCCCATCATCCTGATAGACAATTTCCAGGGTGTTGATATTACCGAAGACGGCAGGAGCATTAAGATCTGGTGGAACAACATTGGTGGAGATCAATTCAAAGTAATTCGCGGCGAGTTGGATAGTTAATGTGAACTCGGTGATCGTCTCCAATGAAACCTCGCTATAAGCGCCAAATCCAAAGGTACCATTGCCGTGGCCGTTCAAATACGTGGCGGTAGCATCGTATTCTCGCTGTTCCGCGAACGACCAGATTTTGAAGATGATCGGATGACCGAAAACAAAGCCTTCGATTCCCTGATCAGGGTCTCCGCCCCAAGCATTCATCGGGAGCGCCCATTCGCCGGTCACTACTGCCGCTCCGACACAGAGTTCTTCATCGAATATGCCGATCTCATCCCTTGCATTTAACAATGCCTCGTTGTGAAAAGCTTCAGCCGCGATGATGGGATAGGGCAGACCTGTTGGTTCTACCGGGTGGAAGTGCTCCTGTGGAGGCGGTCCTGCCTCGGCAGTGCCGACAACGCGTATCATCCAATCGGCGTTGGAATCGGTAATATCTGTTCCGTCATAGTTAAAATGGTAATCGAAGCCGAACAATTGCTCGGCAAAGACAATGTGAGGAAATTCATCGGGATCGGTTATCTCGAACCAGACCCAGAAATCACTCTCCAGGTTCTCAAGATCAGGTTCTCCCGTAACTTCCAACTCCTGCCAGTTAGGATTGGTCTCCAGCGGACTGACAGTGAATTCATCGCTCCAGATTTCCTGACCAGGTTCATCCCCCCCGTCAAAGACATGGATAGTGTAATCGTACAGATCCCCTTGCTGCAAATCCCCATTCCAAAGGACTCTGAACCAAGTGATGGTGAAAGATGCCAGATCTTCTGGAATGAGGAAATGGGTGATCGGTCCTTCGCCAACGTTGAATCTGGTGGTCGTATATTCTGGATAGCGGCTGTCATAGCCCAATTCATATTCACCGGCAGGACGGACATTGATAGTGACTTCATTCGTCTGGTTGTTGCCGGTATTTTCATCTGCTTGCAAAACTGCACGGGCATATACATCGATATCTCCGGGGGTGTTGACAACCCAGCCATCTAAACCATCATTGGCATCGAGGTCGAGAAAACGGGTTTCTGATTCATCCGGATCCAATACGAAATTCGGGGTGAATGCATGTGGTCCGGGAGAATACCAGATGCCGACGAAAGTTTCAGGATTGTTTCCGATATTGGCAAAAGTCGCTGTTGCCGGGATCAACCTGCCGGCAGTGGTGGGAAAGGGGATATTCAGTGGATAAACCGCCACGTCATGATCCCAACCGGCGGAAGCGAGAACCGCGAAATCGTCGATATAGAGCCCGGAGCCGACACCTCCATCTTGATCGTCATCGGTTCGAGTCCGGAAAGCAACCTGAACGGTTTGCTCCGCCCAGGCGGTGAGTTCAATCATCTCCAGTGGCTCGCCGCCCATCAGAGCGTCTGTTCGTAAAACCCAACCTTGATCAGAACCGTTGTATCCATAATCATACCCGATCATCTCGTAGTGACCGGCATTATCCAACACTTCGATCTGGTAATAATCTTCGAGTGTGTTGTCCCCGTCGCCATCAGCATCAGGCCAATCGCAATAAACCCAATAGGTCACAAAAGTGCGACGATCGGCGGAAGGAACTTCAAACGGGGGAGAGATCAGACGTGAAAACAGATTTTCGCCGTTTTCACACTGCCAGGCGTGAGTGGCGCTATGGTATTCTTGAGTTTGCAATTCAAAAGTTATACCGGTGCCGCCCTGTGGTTGAGGTTCAAAGTCATCTGGAAATGCAATGCCTTCGGCGTCGTTCTCTAGAAAATCGGTGATCCCGTCCGAGACCAGAACCTCGTCAATCAGATAAGAGACAAACAGCGGATTGTTGCGGCTGCAGATTCCAGCGTCCGAAGCCAAGGCGAAACGAAACTGGACTGCGGGTTCGCCAATGTAATCATCCAGGTCGAAAGTACATGGAAACCAGGCGCCGGAGATCCCGCTCCACCCCGGAATGCCCGGACCCATTCCGTGAATCAGTCCAAAACTGAGGAGACTGGTCTCCTCATAAGGCCGGCTGGGATCTTCCAAAACATCCCAAGTGAGACCGGCATTGGTGGAAATCCATACATTGCAGCCGTCCCAACCGTCATAGTCAGGATTTGTCGGATTCCCGCTTTCCACTCCGTAACGTAATCTGAATTCCAGGGTCAAGCCATTCACGGCATCGGACAGATCGATGATCGGGGTGTCCAGATATTGCAACCAAGCGTTATCATAACCCGGGATCGCTGGATCGCCGCACCACCAGGAAAGTCCGCCCTGGTAAGCCTGAAAATCGCTCACCCGCCACTGTGCAGGCGAGGATGTTTGGTCGATCGATTCCCATTCGATCTCCCCTTCAAAATCATCAAAGAAAATAGTGTCTTCCTGATCGAGTTCGCCGAGCCGAGTGAAGGGATCGGGTCGGGCGAGACGGAAATTCTGCGCTACTACATTATTTCCCACTTCCTCTGCGAATGCCGTGAACGCAAACGCTATGAGAATAAGAAGACATAGTATTGGTACTCCTGCTTTCATCGTAACCTCCATCCTTATTCAAAGCCTACCGGCTCGTCACCTGTTTTTCAACTTAACGTTTCAAGTTACACTCCTTTGGTCGGGTTTCGCAAGGTGTCTTTTCTGATAAATTGAGATTTGTCTATCAGTCGTAGCCTGGACGCTCTGCGGTCCTGGGGTTAGGAAAAAGTAATTGTTTAGTTTGGGCATCGCTATCGTGGAATTGTCATTCTGAATAAAGTGAAGAATCTCTGGTTTTTATAAACTTATCAAATTCCCATATCGCTTAATTTTCCAACGAAGCATGAAAAGCAGGATCGCTTTCTGAATCTTTATCTTACATATTGAACCTGCAGGAAATACATCCCGCTGACCAGCTCTTCCCTGATTCTTGAAGCGTCGAATTCAAACCGATGCTGTCCGGCGGAATACATTTGATTCGTTTGAAATACCTGCTGCCCGAGAAGGTTGAAGACTGTGATCGTCGCTGACAAATGAGAAGTTTGAAAATAACATTATCGGTAATTTTTTTTGTCCTATTTTAAGGTGTTGGGTAGATGAAGGTTAGATCCTCACTTGGGAACACCAGCAAGCCCTCGTTGGGTAGAATTTCCCGCAAGGTATTGACCAAACCTGGAATCCATACCCTGCCGTCATCGGTCATCACTATCAGCACTCCCTCCTCGATCTCCGCCAGTGCTTCTTCCACCGGCATCGGGACATCGATGGGATGGTCACGATGGGATTGAAGGGTACAGGATAACCTTCACAAACCTGAAATCCATCATTGCCCATGATTTCGCCATCGATCTCCAGCGAGATGAGTGAACATCGTCAGGCTCTAGGATTTCAATATGGAAGCGGTCGCGTCAGTCTGTACCGTCGGGTATAAAAAATGACCTGCGATAATCGGAGGTCTGTGGATCGCGATTCCCAGTCCTGGGGTTGCGTCTGCCCCTGAACGAATCGAGCATCCGGTTCAAAACCTATAGCCCCAGAGTGACCACGGAATGCCGTTATTTGATTGTCCTTATCTCGTATTCTATATGTCTTTTCTTACACCATATTTCTGCTGACCTGCGCTTGCGTTGAACATCATCGGAATCAATACGACTTGGGTCCTTGACTTCGATGATTGCCTTTTTCCCGTCCGAATACTCAACGAGAAAATCCGGAACATAGCGACGCTGATGTTTCTGAATATCAATCCAGGGAATAGAAATCTGGTGACGCTTTACCCATCTGACCACAGTTAGGTCATCCTCAAATCCGTGCATCATTTTAAGTTCCAATTCGCTTTGATACCGCTCAAAGTTCCAAGGACTTTTTTGGGGATTCTCAAATATACCCTGTTTGCTAATTGTCATATTCTATTATCCCTGTGATTAAACCTGGAACGTTGGCAACTTTGGCTTTCATCTGTTCAAGCATCTTCCCACAAACTTCCAAATCAGCCCTCTCCGCCAAGCCCAGACTGGCGCCATTAAGAAACTTGGAACGGATGTGGTAAATCAATGCACCATAGACTTTGCCGCTTAATGATCGAGCCGGTCCGGCAGCGATGGTCAGTTCCTCGGAAATCTCGATCAATCGCTGCTTTATTGCGTCGCGAAGATTCTCATCATCAGATTTACCATTAATCTCATCCTTAACGACTGGTAATTCAGGCGCGGAACTTACAGTCAGCCAGTCTGGGCTTCCTAATTCACGACCAACAACACCCTTGAGGTCAACTCTGGTGATTTCCACGGCTGTAAAATCATATTCAATTGCCGCAAGGGCTTCCTTCCAGTTCTCCAAGGGAGGAGGTGGTTCAGCCACGTCTCTGGACTCATCCCCAAACTCGCCGGTAGGCACAACTGTCGGGTCTTCGTCCGGCACATCTATCACCTTATCCGGTTTGTCTATGACTTGCTTTGGTGGGGGCGGAGGCAAATCCTCGGTCTCATCAAACATATCCTCTATCGCCACATTCTCACGTTTCTTGGCATTCACCATTTTCCAGAGCCACTCATGCTCAAGCTTTGGATGATCAACTATCGAGCATATTTGAGGCTCATCCGCAGCAACATTTTGCCTTCGGACGCGCCGCAAGCCGCGTCCGACCACCTGCTGTCCATAGACCTTGCTGCTAAACTTCCGAAGCAACAGGATCACCCCTACCTCGGGCACATCCCATCCCTCGCGCAACATCAGTACGCTAACCACCGCTTTATAGGGATTTGCGGTTTTCTGCTCTCTTCCCAGTTCCTTTGCCTTGAGCCGGTCCTCCTCCGGGACGTCCTCGATTACCAGTAATGTCTTAGTCTTGAAATAGTGCTTCAGCATCTTTGCAGCCTTATAGGCGTCCAGTTTGCATACAGCCACTACAAACAGAATAGGCTGGTATCTTCCTTTAGCCCTTCTCTCTTGCTCCTCAAGCCGCTTCAATGCAATAGCCATTTGTTGTCGCATTGGTTCATCATCGGTCACCCATTGAGTAGCACTCAAACCTAATCGGTCAACTTCCTCCCAGTCTATTTCTTCTACTTTGCGGGTTTCGCCTGTCTTGGCATCGGTATATGTCAATTGGACAGTGGCAATATCAGGTTGATAGACAACCGGCGTGGCTATAATGCCATCATGCAGCGCATCGCTGATTCCATATTCAAAAATCATATCGCTGTCGGGAACCGTGTTATCGGCGCGGTCGGGAGTGGCGGTGGTATCCACTCGTAGGAGCGTCTTTGGCTTAAGGATTTTAAGCGTCGCATCGTATTGCGGCGCGGGAGAATTGTGCGCTTCGTCATTGAACAATACGAAATCGGGTCCGTTCATCAGTGCAGCGACATTGCTCTGTCCCGTCTTCTGTTCCGCTCCGGTATAGAACTGATGGATATTGCCGAGGATAACGGATGCACTAAGCAGCGTCGCAAATCCAGACTCCCGTTCGCTGCCGAGGGTGGTTAAGACAAAATCACTCGTTTGAACGCCACTCCATTTGGGTAACAAATCTCTATTTCTGAAGACCCTTCCATTGGTCAAATCGTCTTCCAACCTGTCACGGACGACCAAACCCGGGCAGAGCAGCAGGAACTTGTTGACGTCGTGAGCGATGCGCATCCACGCCATTATCGCCGCAATTATGGCTGTCTTGCCGCCGCCGGTGACGATGTTCAGCAAAAGCCCGCTTTCTCCGATTTCTTTCTTCCCCAATACCTCATACGAATAGACAACCCGAAGAAATGCCTCCCATTGGTGCTGCCAAAGCGTGTCCGGGCGCGGCATCTGGTCGTCGTTGGGGTTGGTCAGAAAATCTATATAGCGATAGGACTCCTCATTCAGCCCCGGCATGCCGTCCCGACGCCAATCGGCGAACTGCCCTTCAAATCTGCCAAATTCGTTGAACATATCAATTCACCTCAATCTCGCCCGACCACATCCCCTCACCCCCCATATCGTCCTGAACCTTGCAGGCGATCTTGAACTTGCCCGCGCGGGGGAACTTGTAATCAGCCTGCAGCGCCGACTTTTTGAAAGAATAGCCCGGTGTGCTGGTGAACCTGCGCACGTAATTGAAATCCCACTG
>CAZCRQ010000103.1:0-9401 GCA_964501095.1 uncultured bacterium
ATTTAGGGATAGACCCTTATTTATTCGATTTAATAATTTTTATCTTTTGCAATCTTTCATTGAGTTCATTTAGACGGAGATTCAACAATTCTGATTCATCCAATTGGATCGAACGTTTAGTAATTCGTTCGGCGAGACTGGGTAGCAGATCTGCCCGCAGGAGAATAATCAGTTCTTTTTGATTGACAGTTTTTGAATTATAGCCAAAAAGATAACGCAAACCGAAAAACCACCAAGGTAAGTCTTTCAACAAGGGAATCCCTTCACGGATGAGGTTTTCTTCATTGGAGTATAAGCCGCCAATCATGGTCTCTTCGCCATCAAGGAGTAAAACAGAGGTGGAGGCTTCAGTTTTCTTGATCTCCAGTCCGGATTCGCTGGTGCTGCCGCTGCTCCGTTCCGCATTTATAATAATGTGAACGAAGGTGGTGGTATCGATGGTAATAATTTGCGGTTGGACATCGAGAATGGCGCCGGTGGAAAACATTTGCGTAATCGTGTTGCCGGAAAAATCTTGGGTGGTAACAGAAAAATCGGTGCCAATCTGGATTTTACCCTGTTTCCCTGAGCACACGGTAATTTGAGGACTGGCGATAACTTCGCCTAATTGATTGTTTTCCATAGTCTTAAAAATTGCAGTTATGCTGCCAAAATCAAGATTTTCAAACGTATTGATCTCGAGCAAACCAGATTTAGTTGCAGCAGCGGAAAAATTGACATTATCACCAGCATTAGTGCCGATCAAATTCCAACTAACGCCAAATTCGCGCAGCATATTTGTATTGGCTTCAAAAAATACCGCAGAAATAACAACCTCTCGTGTTTGAAAAAGTTCTCTTTTCGTCAACAATTCCTGGCTAGGACCGGTTTTTTCTGTAGGTTTAACGAGAATATGATCCGCATATTCCTCATAAACCAGGTTATTTTGTTTTAGCACAAGTTCAAAAGCATCCAGCCAATGCATTTTGTCGATATTAACACCAATCGGCTCTTTTAGTGTTGATGGCGCGATAATCACTTTTTTCAGATGCTTCTTGGACATTCCATTGAACATCTCCATGGCTTCATCGAAAGGTAGAGATTTTGAAATGGAGATGATTTCATCCGGCTTCGCGGTAACTTTACGCAGCTCTTTGGGACCGCCAAGCTGAGCAAGGATGAATGAGGGCATGATGACTGAAGAAATTAACGCAGCAATAAAACAATAGCGATAGAATCTTGACATATTTCTACTCTTGTTCGGCGGTGAATTTTAATTTTAGTATGAATTTTTCCACAATACCCCCTTTATTTAAAGTAAATTCAACCCAATTTTTTTCTGGATTGATTTTAGTAAGATAACCAAGATAGACTTCATCACCCTCGGAAAGTATATGTATTTTCCCGTCAGGATCGGCTATGACCGTCTTGTCGGGTAAAATCGCCCGCAACTCGGATCTTTCCGATTCCAACAGACCATTAGGATTTGGCGGAAGATTTCTGGCGATCAGAGGATAAAAGAGGTTTTTGATCGGCGGCACTTCCACACTGCTAATGGAGCGAAAAACCTGAGGAAGATCAGGAATATCGGCATATAGAGCGCGAATTTTCATGTCAAAGGGGACAATTAGAAAAGGTTTATTTTCATCAGTTTCTGTACTCTCCACTCCACGTAGAGTGAACTGCTCGAGGGAAAACAATTTAGGACCCCGTTCCAAAATCCACATTATACTAAGAATAGCTTCAAAAGCTCCTTCTCCCCGCAATTGAAAAATCCGGTAGCTATAACCATTAGCTTTTATTTCCTTTACGAATGTCAGGTCAAAACGAATGGCACCATAACGATCCTGGATGGCGTCCAAGTAGCTGAACACTTGCGCCGCCGAGATATCAGACTCAATTGTTTTATCCAAACTTGCCAATGTTGCTTTCTTTTCATCAATAAGATTTTGAATACTTTGATAATACTGTTCACGCTCGGGCATCTGTTGAATAGAAAGTTCAAACTGGTTGATTTCCGACTTATTCTTTTCAATATTCTTTGGATAATAAACAAAAATAACGTAATAACCCGTTAAAGCGAGAATGATTGTAATGATTAGCAGAGTCAATGTATTTCTTAATTTAAATGACATTTAATAATTACCTATTCTATTTTAGCTTTGGCTTCGATCTCAAAGCGATAAACCGTTTTTCCGCGGATCTCCTGTACTTCAACGGCTTTGAGGGAAGCATCGCCAAGAGTTTTAATCAGCCAGGGTATGCGGTTACGATATATGGAATAGCCGCGAAGTGTTACAATATCGTTTTCCGTCGTTATTTCTGTCAACCAAAAATCCTCTATTCGTTGGGAAGAAGAGTTTAATTTTTCCCAGAATGTTGTCCATGTATTTGAACCATGAGTAAGTGAATCGACCAAAGCGTAAGATCCTTCATATTGGGAGAGTGTTGCCAGTGCACCTTCGATAGACTGTTCCAATGCCTGGAATTGTTCCAACTGAGCCTGTTTTGGTGCTAATTGGCTCTGGATGTTAGCAAGTTCACGTTTTAAATGTCCAATCTTTACGATAGTTGAAGCAAGAATTACGGGGATAATGAGGAGAAGTATCCATCCAATTGGCGAGAGCATCAGTCGGTTTTGACTCTCTTTAATGCTTTTGGGGGTAAGGTCAATATGATAGAATTCCGTCCGATCAGGACACAGTGCCCGAATCGCCGCGCCCAATGCCACCGCATACGGACCGAGATCATCCAACCGATTGTTTTCCATGACGGAGTGATCGAAATGATCGGGATCGATTCGTCGGACTTGAAGATTGTCTGAAAATTGTCCATCAGAAACGAATTGGTTTTCAAAGAAATCGAACATCCCGATTTTCTCGGCAAAACCGGTCAGTACAATCAAATCAATCGTAACATTACTCAATGTATCCAGGAGAAAGATCAAACGATGATTCAGAGTGGTGAGAATATCAGGAGAGCTGGCGCCGATACTGATCATGTCGGAGATATGAAAGATTTCTCGTCCTTCAAGAATAATAAACCGGCTGTAGTCGACGCCGACATGGACAATCAGGGTATAAGTCGATTCTGTGGGATCGAATATATTAATTACCAAATTAGTCAGGGAAATTTCAGCGCTTTCAACAAAAGAGACAGTTGGAACCGCAACCTTGGAGAACTTCTTTACATGGTTCAAACTATCGAAAAAGTCGAGATTTTGCTCGCGGAGAAAGGCGACCAAACGACCGCCAGTGATGGTCAGGGTAGCTAAGGCATCTTTTTCTCTACTTTGATGACTTTCACGAAGGTTTGCAATTTCTTCATGGATTTTATCATACAACTTCTTGCCTTTTAATCCCCAATCAGTTTCAAAGGTATTGTTAAAAACCTGCGGTTCAGTTTCAGAAAGCGCGATGCAGCTCCTCTTTCCCTTGGACATTTCGAGAATTTCCATGAAGATAGCGTTATTCTCGTTCGTCGCGGCGGGGCTGGTTTCTTCCTCAATAATACTCAGATCTTCTTCTGAAGTGATCTCGATCGAAGAGTTGTCCGATTTATCTTGTGCATATTGTTGGTTGCCGAAATCCTTAGAATCAAGCTTTTTCTGAACAGTAAAGCTCTTGGCAGCGAGAATTTGAAAAATACCCTTTCCGCGCTTCACTTTTATCAGTTGAAGGGTTTTGCCTTCGTCGCTAATGCCGATTGCGATTTTGTTGACTCGCTTGGTAGCCATCTTTAATTGTCCGCACCTGAGGAAAAAACCATCAGTAACCTTGCATTAACTGTTGCAGCATTCTTTTATTATTTGCAAAATCCATTGCTGTTTCCGGAGTGATTCGATTCATTTCCACTAAATTTTTAAGATCTTGTTCCAAAGTTGTCATACCGTTTTTTAAGCCATCGCGCATCATCTGATAAATTTCACTGGTGTTGTTGTTTTTAATCGCCGAACGGATATTGGGCGCCATCAGCATGATTTCCTTGGCAAGAATCCGTTTGCCATCCTTGCTGGGGACAAGTTTTTGTGAAATGACACAGCGTAGTACATCCGCCAGGCGATTGCGTACCCGGTCTTGCTCCTCCGACGGCACTTCCCCGATGATCCGGTCGATGCTCTCGATTGCGGAAGAGGTATGCAGGGTCGAGAGCACCTTGTGTCCGCTGTCGGCGACTTCCAAAGCCGACATGATTGTCTCGGGATCACGCATCTCGCCGATGACAATAATATCGGGATCCTGGCGCAGCGCTTCTATAGTCCCCTGTTTGAACGATTGTGTGTCTCGGCCTACCTCACGGTGGCGGATAATGCACCTCTGGGAGCGATGAACGAATTCCACCGGTGAGGCGATAATGATAATATGGGCATCAATCGACTGGTTATTCAAATCCACAATCGCATCGAGTGTGGTGCTTTTCCCCGAGCCGGTGATGCCGGTAACCAGGATCAAGCCCTCTTTGGTATGAACCAAGCTGAGGACTTTAGTCACATTGGGATGAAAACCATACGCTTGATAGGAGAAGATCTTTTCGCTGATCGCCCGCATATTCAACGCTAGAGCGCCTAATTCAAGGTGGACATTAGCGCGCTGGCGATAGTATTTCCCATCCGATCCCTGAAAGTGATAAGAGATATCCAGGTTTCTCTGGGATAACAGGGTTTCGCGCTGATTGTCGGTGAGAATGCTTAGAATCAGAATATCGAATTCGAAAACTTCAAAGACACCATACTGTTCCATCGGTTTTTTTGCACCATGGATGCGCAGCCAGATGCGACGGTTGGATCCCCAACCACCCATATCGATATCTGAGGCGGACAATTCCCGCATTTCCTTCAAGCATCCATCAAGAAACTCTCTGAAGATTGTCCTTTCGGACTCACTGAGCTGCCCGATGATCTCTTTATGGATAAAGAGCAATCTCTCTTCACTGGGAAGAAATTTGGGGATGTTTATTGCCAGCTTCTGGAGCAACGCTTTTGCATTCGAGATTCTAAGATTATCCATCGATTCATCCAATAGGGTTGGAATTACAGAAACTCATTATTCCCACCAGGAAACCAGACGCAGTAAACGAACAAACGGATAATTAGGGGGACTTATTGTTTGGCAGCGGGGGTCGAAATAATATCGCTTTGAGAATCCATGAGTGATTCCACCGCCGCCTCCGAAAGTGCCGATCGCCCCACGGCTTGCCTGAGCGATGCTGCCGACAATGGTCAGAGTTCCGGCAACTGGTCGTCCTGCATAATTTTGAGCCGTCATCGATCCTGTCGCAGCTAAAATATTTGCATGAATCACCACATTGTTGTTGTTTGCTTGATTATCGGCGATAACTACGTTCTGATCCGCCACCAGACCGAGAAAACTGGTGCAGTTGGGATCTGTCAGAGGATTCGTATTATATGTAATATCATTATCAATCCAAATGTTACGTGTCGTATGCAGAGTCACCTGTCCATTGAGAACACCATAAACATGAATATCCCGTACACTGTGAATAGCGCCGGTGGGTGCGATATCCGCCAAGGCGACAGTATCCGGCGGAGAAGTCCCAACCGTACGAATCACATTACCGTTACTGAGAAAGTTCAGGGTGAGTGTTTGGTTATAAAGGGAAACCGTATTAACCGGAGCGCCGCCATTGCCGGCAACCGCAGCCATGATCAGATGAGTCATATCGGTGGGCACGGAGGCGTCGACTCCCACTTCCCAACCGCCATAGAAATGTGCATTGTTTCCAGGAGCCGCTGGATTTGGAGAAATACCGGTTTTTGCCGTGACTTTTCCATAGAAAACTGGGGAACCATTGGTATGAAGAATATGATTGCTATGTACCGGACCCCAGACGGTATCGCCGGTAATCCAATATACGCCATTCTCGGTTCCCGTAAACCAGAAGAATTGCGAAACCGGCGTTTGATAAGCGAAATAGGCGAGGACTGAATCGCGTAATTCCAAAGTCGTGTTGTGCAACGAGTAGTAGTCATCATCGAAGATACGACTTCTAGTCTTGGTCCTTACCAGAACGGTATCCGATCCGATGGCGGAGATTGCCACGAATGAAGTGCAAGGTGGGGAAACGATGGTAAATGTATCGTTATTTGTACTTGTCTCCCACACCCTGCTTATGCCTATATTAGTTGCAGTCATCGCTTCTTCATGTACAATCGTACCCATATAATGAGAGACAAAGTTATCGGATGCTCTGACGGTCAGTTGATTGAGCTTCAACTGGTATATCGAGAAGATGATGGAAAAGCCAATAACATAGATAAGTGCACCCTTGCCAAACATCTTTTATTACCTGCGTAAATTTTTCGAGATTACACGTGTTTGACGCCAATAGGATTCCCGAATGAGTTTTCTCAGTTCACGCATGCGTTCCACCGGTCCCAAGGCAAGTAATACATCATTATTTATATAGATATTCGGATTCATCGCCACCAATGTTACCTCAATCATCTTGGTCGCCGGCAGGACTCCAGTCGGATTCCCAATCTGATCGAGGTAACGAAAAACAGAGTTGTTGACAATTGTCCCGATGTAACTGACCGACGGATTTTCCTGGGTCACTTTGACCGTGCGGGTCACGGAATAGAGAACGATGGAGGTGTCGATAAAATTTACGGTATCGAAAACGGCGATCTGATATTCTATCGTGTCAGGAATGACGTCAATGTGCAGATTGCCATGCTGATCGGCGAAATAGTCTCTCTCCATATTCAGATTTGTCAGATATTTAAGATGAGTCGGCTGACCGATGCGAAGAATAGTGTTCTGTTGATTCTCCGGGATGCCATATCCCATTTTCCGCAAATCATGCTGAATGATCTGTGTCAAGCCTGTCAGTTCGTTCTGTACAATAGCATCCGCATTATGATTAACAAACTGTTCGACCGCATTATCCATTGCTGAGATGGCGACAATCAATAGTATCCCACCGATGACCATGCCGCCCAGTATGTCAATCATCGTTCCCATTTTTCCTCATAGATCAATTGTAAAACCAATAGCTGACAACAAAACTGACCCTTAGAGTATCACGGATCTGCGCGTTATTCTCGGTTCTATAGATCAACGGTGGATTATACGCATCTGAGATGGCGATGGAGACTCGTTTATGATATTGACGAGTGCTCGAATGAACGAGGCGATTGCTCTGCAACCTTACATAATCAACTGAATAATTGACATTATAAACCACGCCGCTCATTCCGGTATCGGCGACGGTCACCCCATGGAAATCATCGATATCGTCGATGATATTATTATCATTGGCATCGTATCCCAACAGATTAGGAGCAACAAAATCTGAAAGTTGCTTTTCATTGAGTGTATCTGTCGAGGCTTCATCGAAAAAGTATTGAGAGAGTTGTTCGATATGGGAAGTGAGAATGGACATTGCCTCGAGACGAAACCGGTTGAAGTCAAGTGAGGTGCTGATTTCATCTGTAGTGCGATGGAAATTGAGAATGATGATTGAAATCAGTATCAATGCCCCCATGGTGAGCATTGTTTGACCGGTGTTCATAGAGTGCCTCGATTTCGAGTATGGTCTCAGGCTTCAGCCCGAAGCCTGCGTATATCTAATCTTCTGTTGTCACCCTCGCCACCTCTTCCAAGGTAGTTATCCCCTCTTTGACCCGTTCACGAGCGGATGCCTGCAAAGTCATCATCCCATCCTTGATCGCCTGGTTACGAATCGCTTCTTCATTGATATCGGTTCTAGCTTCGAAGATGAGTCGACGAATCTGCTTGGTAAAATAGAGGGCTTCATGAATCGCCGCGCGTCCCTTGTATCCATTGTGACATTGATCGCAGCCGACAGCTTCGTAAAATGTGGTCTTGGCAATCTCCTCGTCGCTGAAACCCAATCTTCGGGCGAAAATCTGATCCGGTTTCTCCACCGGACGTTTACATTTGGGACATAGTTTACGAATCAGACGTTGGGCGATGATGATATTGATGGCATAGGCGATAAGAAAGGTTTCGATCCCCATTTTGTACAATCGGGAAACGGCGCTGGGAGCATCATTGGTATGCAGGGTGGAGAAGGTCAGGTGTCCTGTATTCGCCAGCTTGATCGCCGTTTGACCTGTCTCCTTATCACGAATTTCCCCAACCATGACAACATCTGGATCGTGACGCAGAATGGCGCGCATTGCCAGCTCGAAACTCATCTTGGGATTGATCTTGAGCTGTCGTACGCCTGGAATGATATACTCAACTGGGTCTTCAACAGTGAGGACATTGATTTCCGGACTGACAATATAGCTGAGCGCGGCGATCAGAGTCGTCGATTTCCCACTTCCGGTGGGTCCGGTGACGATGATCATCCCCTGCGGCTGATGGATTGCCTTTAAAAATAACTCGCGCGCGTTGCCATGCAAACCCAGCTTATCCAGATCCGTGATGACTTTCCGGTCATCCAGCACCCGGATGACGATACTCTCAAATTTATACTGGTACTCCTTCCCGACGATTGGAATCGAGGAGAAACGATAGCGGATCATGTGATCATCGATTTTTCGCTGGATGAATCCATCTTGCGCCATTTCACGTTCGAAGCGGTCGACGTTTTTAGCACGATCTTTCATCACCGCCGCGATCGCTTCCGGACGAATACCTTCCTGACTGTGCCAGGGTCGGAGCATTCCATCGATTCGGAAGAGAATATCGGTGGAATTGGAGCTGGTAGGGATGATGTGAATGTCGCTGGTGCCGAGATGAACCGCTTCGATCAGCATCCCTTCCGCCAGGTTTACCAGAACGCTTTTGTTGATCTCCGCTTCAATCAGTGCTTCGTCGAATTCCTCCGTAACCAGGTCTTCTTCCAGGAGACTCAGGTCGCTCTCTTCCAACTCTTTCAGAAACAGGTTTTCATGTGGAAAGACCTTGTCGATGAGCATTTGCATTTCGTCATCGCGCACATAGCAGATATCGTAACTCTGCACCCTCATCGACCGGGCAATGACTGGAATCATCCGGTCGGTTGGATCTGCAGCGATAAAAATCAATTTATAAGGCTGGTCATTGTCATACCGAAAAGAGAGAATTTTATTCTTGATCATATAATCGCGAATGGATTGAGAGAGCGGCTCAAACATTTTCTTGATGAAATCGATGCGATGTGGGGACAAATCCTCATTGGATAGTTTGATCTTTCGGAAACCATATACAGAAGCAACCGTGTCGAAAACAAGGTGATGATCTACCTTAAAGTCATCGACAAGTATTTGCGCCAAGCCGCGTTTGGATCGTACGCCGACCTGTTCCGCATTCTCTTTATCTTTTTGCTTGATCGCTTTGTCGACCGTTTCAAGATCGACCAATCCCTGTTTTATCAGCGTCAAACCAAGTTTATCTTTGATTTTACTGCCGTCTAATATTTTGCTGGTTTCCGACATAATTTCATTCCGT
>CAZCRQ010000104.1:0-7474 GCA_964501095.1 uncultured bacterium
TGCCTTAATGCTAGCTGGCGGGTCGATGGAAGGGGTGCCGTTCCCGGAAGCGGCATACATTCTGGGCAGCGTGCCGACTTGCGATTTTGCCATTCCGGGTACTCCGGAAGGGGGAAAAGCGATTGAACCGTGGATTATCAACCGTGAAGCGCTCCTGCTCGATCGTCATGGCGCAGTGACGGTTGGAAGATCGATGGAAGAGGCGCTTGCCCGCATGGAGAGCCTTGATTTTCTCGCACAAGTAATGTTGCTTGCCGGAAAAACCAAGGAGATTCAAGGATTCACCGAGGAGCAAGTTTCACGAATTATTCAAGCGGCTGGTAAATCGGGGATTCCTCCCGAGTCGATCAAACATTGGGCGAAGATGGTTACCAAGTGAGAATGAGGAGAAAAAACCTGTCATCGAGTCGGAGTGCTCTCCCTGTGCATGGATCACATGAATTGTTTGAAATAGTAATTACTTTAAATTGTATCTCCTTAATCAACTGTGCGTAGCCTGGACGCCCTATCTTCCAGGATTGAATTTAATATATAAAGATTCCCGAACAATAAAGTATTCGAGAAACCTTACTTTCCATTCCCGTAGGGAGGTGAATGATGAAAACGAATCGTCAAGCGCAAAAAAATCAACCTGTTCAACTCCTATCGCCAGCAATCCCAAAGATAACCGGGAGTCAGGAATTTCGGGAACGAGCCTATCTCACCCAGATAATAGAGCCGCAGGAAAAGGTACGCTTTGCCGGATTAATCGAGCTTTCCCATGAAGGAATCCTAGTTCTGGATGGAATGAGAATCAAGTTTGTCAATCTTGAACTGCTGCAGATGTTCGGTTATGAAGAAAAAGAGGAGATGGAAAACCACCACATTCTCGATTTTATCGCGCAGCCATTTCGGGAGAAGTTCAGCAAGATAGAACCGCTTCGCGGCGTATTTACCCAGAAACCTCAACGTTATGTTTTCCAAGCGCTTAGGAAGGATGGAAGTGTTTTTGACGCGGAGATTTACTTTATCGTGACTGTTTTCAGCGGGGATATCACCGTCCAGGGATTGATACGAGATATAACGGAGCAAAACCGTGCGCAGCGGGCATTGAAACGCAGCGAGGAACGTCTTCGTTCGATCATTCAGTCGATGGATGATCTCATTCTCCTCGTGGAAAAACAGAAAAGATTCAGCGAGTATCATAAATCTTCTATCAGCTCCTGCCGATTCTTCACTCAAGAGGAGTTGATCGGGAAAACGTTCGAGGAAGTATTTCCCGCGGATATTGCTGCTCAGTTCAATCAGGCGTATACACAATCAATCAAGACCAGAACCACTCAACGCTTCGATTTCTGCTTGCCGATGGAAGGGGTGGACACCTGGTTCAGCGCCAGTTTTTCGAGACGCTTGGACAACCAGGGAAGCGTGGATGGAGTTACTATTGTCATCAGTAATATCCATCAACGGAAATGCGCTGAGCGTGAGTTGCAAAAGATGAAGGATGATTTGGAAGTCCTGGTGGAGGAACGCACTGCGGAACTCCGGGTAGTCAATCAACAGCTGAAAGAGGATATCGCCGAGCGAAAACGTGTGGAGAAACAGCTTCGGGACTCCGAAGAAAAATATCGACTCCTGATAGAACAATCCGGAGATGCCATCTATCTGCGTATCGGCAACCATCTTGAACTGGTCAATTCACGATTTGTCGAGATGTTTGGGATCAGTCGTGAGGAAGCGGCGGGGATGGAATTCAACTTGTTGAAACTTGCCGCGCCACGCAGCCGGGAAAAAATCTCCGAGTTGGTTGAACGAATGAATCAAGGTAGTCCGATTCCGCGAAATTTCGAATTTGTTGCCGTTAATCGGGAAGGAAAGGAGTTTGAGGTAGAAGCTTCGATCTCGACCTTCCTGTATAAAAACAAACAAGCCTGGCAGGGTGTGATGCGTGATGTCTCGGAGCGGAAACAATTGGAGCGTGAGCTGCATCACTCGCAGAAGATGGAAGCGATGGGCAGG
Organism: uncultured bacterium; assembly: GCA_964501095.1. Classification (GTDB taxonomy): domain Bacteria; phylum Electryoneota; class Electryoneia; order Electryoneales; family Electryoneaceae; genus CAZCRQ01. Next base: position 1,999 of record CAZCRQ010000104.1, read on the forward strand.
TTGGCGGGAGGGGTAGCGCACGATTTCAACAACATCCTCACCGTGATCTCGGGATTTTCCGAACTGTCTCTTTTATCATTAAAAGAGACGGATCCGATGCGCAACGTGTTGAAAGAGATTGCCAAAACCACCGATCGTGCCACTTCTCTAACACGTCAACTGCTCACCTTCAGCCGTAAACATGTTATAAAATCCCGCACCCTCAACCTGAATGAGGCTCTAAGCAACATGGAGAAGATGCTCAAACGTATCATTGGAGAAGATATTGAACTTGATTTTATCCAATCTCCGGAACTGAAATTGATTGAATCGGACGCCACCCAGTTGGAGCAGGTAATTGTCAATCTGGTGGTCAATGCCCGTGACGCCATGCCCGATGGTGGGAAATTGACCATTGAAACCGCCAATGTCTACCTTGATTCGCAATTTGTTAGCCGGCTTGGCGATTTGCATGAGGGTGAATATGTTTTGCTGCGGGTTTCGGATACAGGCATCGGTATGGATCCCAATGTTCAATCTCATGCCTTCGATCCTTTTTTCACGACAAAAGCTCATGACCAAGGAACGGGATTGGGATTATCCACTGTCTATGGAATTGTCAAACACAATCGTGGGCATATTCGTTGCGAGAGTGAAGTCGGAGTTGGAACGACATTCGAGATTTACCTTCCCTTGGGCGGAGCAAAGCACGCCGAACAGGAGTATATGGTACGTGAAATACGTGATCTCACCGGTCAGGAAACTATTTTAATTGTCGAAGACGATCCGGATGTCCGGGTGATCACCGTCCAAGCCCTGGAAAAATTCGGCTACACTGTCTTTCAAGCAGCTTCCGGAGAAGAAGCGATCCAGATCTGCAACAAACTGAGAAAGCCGATCAATCTCATCCTCACTGATCTGGTCATGCCCAATATGGATGGCGTAGAAGTGACCAAACGACTTCGTGAGAAGTACGCCTCAGTAAAAGTGATTTACATGTCCGGTTATGTGGAAGATAAAGTACGCTCACAGTTCAAGCTGGAAGACGACGCCGAATATCTCTGCAAACCCTTCAAACCCACGGAATTGGTGGAAGCGGTGCGCTATATCTTGGATCGGTAAAGAATTGACCACCAAGATATAAAAAATTTAACTATAAAAACACAAAGACACGAAAGCCAAAGTGTAATGCACTTTACTTTTGTGTCTTTGCGTCTTTGTGGTTATATGTTTATGGCGTTTATTTCAACAGCAGCAATTTCTGTGAATAAGTTTTATCCTTATATGTAAGCTGGAGAAAATAGACGCCGCTGACCAGATTCACTCCCAATTGTTCAATATCCAAACAGACTCGATGCTGCCCCGCGGGGTAGACAGACAGATCATGGAAAAGTTCCTGCCCCAAAGTATTGTAAATCGCGAGGTTGACAGCTCCCCCATGCGGGATAGCAAATGACACTATTGCCGCAGGATTGAACGGATTGGGATAGACTGGCGCAACTGTAAATTCCAACGGGAGAGATTCACGAGTCATATAAATTGTGGCGTAAGCTCCTTCTCCGAATCGTGGGCAATCCTGATCACTCATCAGCGTCGCAATAATCTTACCGTGAGTATCAAGAGCGACAGCGGTAATCATCTGTCCGGGGGTGAAGCCGGCAATTCCAAATTCAGGGGCGCCTTGCCAGGCAATGATCGGCGTAAAATCACCCAAATCCTGCACCAGCGATTTTCCCACCAGATACTCTCCATCATAAAGCTCTATAGTTGAAACATCATGACGGAGATCATCATCAAGGTAGACCATCACCGCGTAAGGCAAGCCGGTCGGACGAGGCTGATCAGGGAGGCTTGCCATTTCCTTAAGATCTGTGGGACTTTCGGTCAGACGCAAACCACCGGCATTGTATTGAAAAGTCACCGTTTGGCGAACAAAAGCGAAATATCCTTCTCCCGGTGTCATATTTCCCAAGGTATTTACGAAAGGCGGCAGCCAGATATCGCCTTCGTCATTCATGACAATCACCACGTGATCCTGAATTGGTGCCAAGGCGACATCGACTGGAACCTGATAGTCGAAGGGATAACCCAACCAATTCCATCTACCGGAGGACAATGTATACTCGGTTGCCGGATCGACCAGCAGACCGGTGATGGTCAGTTCAGATGCGGCGCGACAGAAAATCTGATACCCCTCGGTAACATCAATATCCCCAATGGTATTGATGATCGGCGGGAGGTAAATGCTCCCATCATCCTGGTAGACAATCGCCAGGGTATTGACTCCGCCGAAGACCGTCGCTGCGTTCAGATCGTCCGGCACGACGTAGGTTGAGATCAATTCAAAGTAGTTCGCCCGAAGGGGCAGGGTCATCGTGACCAGGTTAATGCCCTGACCTTCTTCACCGATCACCCGAATCATCCAATCGGCGTCGCTGTCCGCCAGGTTGTCGCCGTCATAATCAAAATGATGCTCATCGCCGACAAACCGTTCGCTCATCATGATATGCGGGAAACCATCAGCATCCGTCAATTCAAACCAGAGCCAGAAATCGCCGACAATTCCCTGAAGTTGATGAACACCTGCGACGTTGATCTCCTGCCACAGGGGAGCGACATGATCGCTGGTGGCAGTGACGGTTCTGCTATAAAGCTGCGCACCCGGCGTTTCACCTCCGGCAAAGACCCGGATGGTGAAATCATAAGTGTCTTCCAGAAAATCATCGCCCCACATCACCCGAATAGTATTTATGGTGAAAGCTTCCAAATCTTCTGGGACGATGAAGTGGGTGAGCGGACCTTCTCCAGTCGCAAAACGTGTTGTATTCGCAGTAGGTAGACGGTTATCGTAACCAAGTTCATAGACGCCTTCAGGCCTCATGGTTACAGTCACCCATTGGGAGTAATTATTCGCGTTGTCATTGTCATTCGCCAGAACCGCTCGACAGCGCATAGTAAAATCACCCACTGTGGTTGGCATCCAGCCGTTTAGACCATCATTGCGATTATTATCGAGGAATCGAGTGTCTGTTTCACCCGGATTCAGTTCTACTCTCGGAGAGAAGGGAATCGGGGTAGGTGAGTACCAGACGGCGGTGAAGGATTCATAATTCGCCCCATAGTTTTCAAAGGTCACCGTCGCCGGAATCAGGCGTCCGACGGTATTCGGAAATGGAATATAGGGTTCATGCACCCCGACATCATGGGGGAAGCCGAAATGTTCGACCGTAAAGTTGTCGAAGTAGATATAATGATCACCGGCATTATAAGGCGCGATTGGGGAATCGAATTCTACGCGAATCTGGATTGTCTGTCCGTAATAGGGGGACAAATCCCAGGGTTGGGGGTAGGCTTCACTATATAATGTCCATTCTTCCGGAGCATCGCCATAGACAATGTTGTTGGCGGGATTTCGGTCGTAGGGATCGGTGGCGAAAAACCACAGGTCGGAGTCCGCCGGTTTCACCTTCACCGTCCAATGGGGATTGTTCGGAGCGGGAGTCGGGTGGCTCCATTCACCCTTCACCCAGGCGTTGAGACGGATGATTGTCCCTTCCGCCAGCTCCGAGAGATCGATTTCACCGGCATATTGGTAGTTATGATGAAAGCCGGGTGCGATGTCCTGAATGCCCAGCACATGCGTTGGTGAGGGAGCGTCTTCCACTTCCAGAAGTTGCCATTGCGGATCGATGATCGAGCCAAGTCCTTGAAATCCAATCAATCCGCCTCCGACAATGTTTCCATCCGCATCGTCTTGAAACAGCACATCTCCTGCTTCATCGACGATAATGATATCATCGAACTGCAAACCAGTCCAGGTAGGATCTCCTTGCGCATCATCCGTACAAGCGGCGGGATCGGAACAAAACGCCAAACGCACCCGCACCTCGGGATTGCCTACATAGGGTGCGAGGTCAAACTCGACCGGCGCCCACTCCTCAAACAGACCGCCCCAACCCGGAATCCCTTCTCCCATCCCCCATTCATAGCCGAAAGCATAAGATGACCTGAAGCTGTATTCCGGACCGGCTGTGGGTTCAATGACCTCCCAAGTCGCCCCATTATCCGGAGATGCCCAGACATTCGCGGTATCCCAGCCGTCATAACCAGGAACGGTGACATTGACCGGCAGTTCAATCATCATTCGCATTTGGAAGGATAGAGTCGCCTGCTCCACTTCAGTCAGATCCAGAGGAGGAGTGATCAACCATTGCAGCCAATGGTTGTGATAACCTCCGTTAGGACCGATCAGTGGATCGAAGCAACGCCAGTTATCGCCGTCGAATGCTTCCCAATCCGACGGCTGCCAATAAACGCCTTCGACCGTATTGGCATCGACGAACTCCCAATTGTCAACACCCGCTTCCCAGTCCTCGATCCAGAGGAGTTCATCCAATTCATCGCCTGATTGTCTTTGGTTGGAATGATACGATTCAGTCACAACCATTCGATTCATCGACACTTCAGCCGAAACACCTTCCGGCTCTACAGCCGCCTGTAAAATCAAGGCGTAAACGACGGTGATCAGGCAGATGATTAAAATCTTCATACCTTTCATCATTTCTCCCTCCGTTCTTCCCTAGTGAAAAGAGCATTCAACTATTTCTTCTATGGGCACAAATCACTTTTGAGCAACTCGACAGCGTTTATCGCCTGCAACCCTTTATCGGTATCTTGAAGATCAAACTCCAGGATGGCTTCTCGTTCTTTTAGCTTATTGAAAGCATCATCGGTCAGGTCATAACCGTAACAGTCACGAATCATGCGGATATGGAGAAAAACATCATCTCTCATCTCTTCAGCGCGAAGTCCAAACATGGTAGTGATTTTTCCGAAACTGAAATTACGCTTGTCCCTACCGACAAAGTTTAGAATCCCTCGATGTCTCTCGTTTCCTTCACTTGGTATAAGTCCAGGAACAATGAATCCGTTGAAATGATTGTCAACCTCCTCACGCAATTCACGATGAGTGTTACAGAACGACAGCAGGTCTACACGTTTTCCACGAGTTTGTAAGGCGCGAACCAGACGCAAGAAATCCCCATCACCGGTGCCAAGTAGAATATAATCAAGCGCATCCGACTGCAACATAGTTTCAACCGCCATATCCAGGTCGGCATTCGCTTTGATTAAGGTCTCTCCGGTTTCGTAATCTTTATAACGGCGGATCACTTTTTGAAAAGGTCGGAAGCCTTCACGTTTCATTATCGATACATATCTGCTCCGTCGATTACGATAATCTTCATCATCGCGATAACGATCGTTGTCAATAGTTATATAAGCGTTTGCACGTACAACAATTGTTTGCTGTGCCTCTACCAGTTTTCTTACAATATCAAAACGTAAACCATAACCTCCATTAAGTCTTAGATTTTCCATATCCAGGAAAATTCCGGCTCTGAGCATAAAACCTCCATTTTTTAATAATGTGCCGTCAGCCGAGGACGGCTGACACCACTCTATGTGCCGTCAGCCGTCCCCGGCTGACGGAGAAAAT
>CAZCRQ010000104.1:7574-9385 GCA_964501095.1 uncultured bacterium
CTTTCGTGTCAGCCGAGGACGGCTGACACCACTTTTATGACACCACTTTATAATCATTTTACACCGGATAATCATTTTTTCACCAGCGGTCGCGGGCTGACTGGCAATGGTTCTCGTTCCGCAACCGCCTTCAACTCCATCTCTTCAACCAGAACTGCCGGGGTGACAATAGATGCCGGATAGTAGAAATCGCCAGGCAGTACGGTCGATTGTGCGATATTGTAGACCCGGGCTTCCTTGCCCATCGCCGCAACATCGCGCATCGTACGAATCGACACTTCATCGAATTCCAATCCCCGAACCGGCTCCAAATGTCCATCGCCAGCGTATACCTTGTACATGATCACCGGTGCGGTGAGCAGTACCTGTTGATCGGGCTCCTTTTCAGTCCAACGGTAGAGTTGTGAATAACGTTCCTCCTCTAAAAGTGTAATCAGCAATCCGTATTCGTTACCGAAATCCTTGGCAAGCTTTTGAAGTTTATCGATCAGTTTCTTCTCACTCAATGGATTCCCCGTCTCGACAAAGAGATTGGTCGCGGCTGGGATATTCCATTGGTTTTGCAAAGCTACAGCGTGACCGTTCGACTGGGGGATTTTCTTGGTCGGTTGGCGTGTATTCGGCAATGTTTGCAGCCTTCCATCCGAGACCAGGGTGATCCGTTGGCACGGCACCGCTTCGTCATCAAGGCTGCGGAAGCCCAGGAGATTTTGATTCTGCCAGGTTTTACGCGTTGGTTCATCGATGATGGTCACAAAATCGGGGAAAATGCGTCGGTTCAACCTGCCGCCGAGCTTGCCCGGTTGCAGATACTGGTTCATCCAATCCTCCGCTAGAAGAGGAAGCTGAACCGGTGTTAGCTGCCGGACAAACAGTTGTGAGATGAATTGGGCGGTAGCAAAATCGCAAAACAACACCGGTCCGACATACTCATCAAGGGAATTCGCTTTCGCCATCTCCTCCAACTCCTCACCCAATTGCTGGACTCTATTTAAAAGAGCTTCTCCCGGCAGCGGCTCCTCATCATCGCAGGTGATCGACTCGAAGAAACCTGTCAAACGTTGACCATCCTTAGCCTGAATGGTTGCCGAGACCTCAAGTCGATGGTTGGTAAATCCATCTTGAAATTGACTGCCCTCTGAGTTTAAATAACGTTTATTGACAACGCTATAGGAAAAATTGACTTTCCAGTCCTCTAATTTGGTGAAATCACGAAGTTTTTGTGCTGCCTGACGCACTTGGTCTTCCCATTTTGTTTGATTCAGCTTGAATTGAGGAGCTTCGCCGAGCTGCACTACTGATTCCGCTGTGCTGAAATCGTCCATAATCTCGCCGGAAGGATGAGTCTGCAGGTAAGCCTCTTTGCGTGCCAGGTTTTCCGCCGCTTTTTTATATGCTTTATCGGTCAAGAGCCAGAGTTGATGACGAAGACTGCTGTAATCGTTCTCTTCCACCAAACCGTCGCGCATGTTGAAAACCTCCTGCCAGGCGCTGATATAATTGCTGTTGTCCCGCGCCGGGCTGCCCACGCGGAGATCGGTGTAGAGATAACGATTTTCCGTATGTTCAGACTTGACCAGCGCCCCATAAGAGGCGTTGATCTCCACTATTTCTATGTCACGAACCTGGTAGCTTAAAAAATATGGTGGGGACATATCTTCAATGATCAGGCTTTGCATGGATCGATTCAACTCATCCTGCATCGCCTGAAACACCAGATCCTTCGCTTGAACCGTAAGGGATGTGAACAACGATATGATGATTACCTGGAGGTAAGCATATTTAATGATTAGTTCTTTCACCTTTTCTCC
>CAZCRQ010000105.1:0-2401 GCA_964501095.1 uncultured bacterium
AATCTTCTGCATCCTCACCTGTTGTTCAAACTGGATGCGAAGGAAATACAAACCGCTGCCGAAGTCTGCCGACGATCCTGAATTGGTACTCATCGAGCTGCCCGTATCGAAGACAAAACGATGTGAACCGGCATTCAGCGATTTCACAGACTGATAAACCTCTCTGCCGAGGAGATCAAAGATGGTAAATTCGACCTCGCCTGAAGCTGGCAAGTCGAAGGGCACAGTGATTACCGGATTGAACGGATTCGGATAACCGGGGAAAACTGTAAAACGAGCCGGCAGTTGAATCGCCGCAAGCTTGATTTCCGCATAAGCGTTATCACCAAAACCGGGGATGGCGCCGACTGGTTGAATCTGGAGGGGCAATCCATCCGAGCCGATTATCTGAATCCGAATCGGCGAACCACTTTTAAATCCGAGCAATCCCATTTCAGAAGAGCCTTCCCACGTCACTACCGGCGTAAGATCGGAGGTTTCCTCGACAACCGTCTTGCCGACCAGGAGATCGCCGTCATACGCTTCAATCAGTGATGGATTCAAGGCTTGAATCGAGGGAGTCAATCGTACGAGGACGATATAAGGCAAACCGGTGGGTAAGGGAGCGCCGTCCAGGTGGGAATCGTCAATAATCAGGTCACTCGTCGCCATGGACAACATTTCACCGGCATTATATTGGAAAGTGATATCAACTCGGCTGAACACCATGTAACCGCGTCCGGGCTCCAAGACATTCATTGAACGAACCAAGCCTGGAATCCAATACTGCCCGGTGTCATTGATAATGATGAGCAGGTCTTCCGCAATTCCTCCCAGAGCGGTTACAATGTCTATAGGTTCATCGAAGGGATAGCCAATCCAATTCCAGCGATTGGCGGTGATTGAGTACTCTATCGCGGGATCCAGAAGTATCCCTTCATTCCGCCAGAGGGATTCGAGATCGGAGAATAACTGATAACCGTTGGTAACATCGATGTCGCCGATAATGTTCAAATCGGGAGGAACGAAGATCCTACCGTCGTCCTGATACACAATAAGAAGCCCTTCAACTGCTCCAAAAACATCGATCGCGTTCAGAGAGGATGGCGTCAGGTAACAAGAGAGGAGTTTGAAGAACCGGGGATGAATCTCAACAATTTGTAGCCGTGTTAAGTCTACATAGAAGCGCCAGCCATTCTCGTCATCATTGCCCCAGGTTTCCCTCCCTGTTTGATCCGCTGCCTTGACTCTCCAATAGACATACTGGTTATTCGGCAGCTCATCCAACTGCTCTTCAAATCCGGTGATGGCATAAAAAGTATCCAAAGTCGTGCCGCTGAAATAGGGCTCAAAGGCTTCATTCTCCGACCACTGGACAGTGTAAGTTATGGTATCGTAAGGGTCGGGATCGAGTGAAGTCTGCCAAGCGACTGTCGCCACAGCGGTCTGAACCGTGTCGCCATCCGCTGGCGATAATAGAAGGAACGGATCTGGGGAATCGGGAATGGATATGTCGAATGACCATCCCATATCGCCGGGGTCAGCCCATCCCCGCTGGCTATAGAGGTTCTGCGTATTCACGCGCCAAAAGATCGTGACATCGTCGGGAAGCTCATCCAGATCGGGGAAAAGATGGTTATTGTAAATGAATTCAGCAACCTGGACATCGGTCAATGTAAAGGTGGTATCCTGAGTAAAACCGAGGCTTCGAGGGGAGAACTCCGGGCTGGTCGACCATTGAACCTCATAGACATAGTTATCAAAGGTAAAGAGGATCGCCAATCTATTGGCGATATAATCGGAGTTGAAAACGACCTGCAAGCCGTTGGTCTCATCCGGATTTTCGATTCCAATGGTAGCAATTCTGAAGCCTCCCGCCATCGAGGAATAGAGCAATTTGATTTTCCCGCTGGGAAAAAGGATCACCTCGAACGTGTAAACCCAGAGCGGGTTGCGATAATGACGGCAGTTACTATAAAGAACGACAAACTTTTCCTCATCTCCCCAGTAATAGATATCTCCCCGGGCATTGGGCAGCAGATCAGTCCACCAGGCAGCAATCATCGCACTTGGACCATCAGCCAGAGGAATTGGTGAATTGCTGTAATCGCCGTCGGGTGTTCCAAAGTGCAAATTGCCATTGCTGGAGATGGTGACACTGTCATGCAATTCGCCGTAATAGGGAAAGAGAAAGGTCAAGGGCACAGTTTGGGTGCCGTCATCGACACTTCCGGTTGTTGAGGCGGTGCCGATTCCTGAGATATCAAACCATTGGAAGGCAGGACCGCCGGGTTCACTGTTGTCGATCCAGAGATGTCCCGAACTATCGGGTCCACCGTGATTGTCCAATTCAGAAATCCCTTGTCCATCCGCTAATCCGGATCCTTTGGGCAAATCGGCGAATTGACGGAATCGCGCTATG
>CAZCRQ010000105.1:2501-9315 GCA_964501095.1 uncultured bacterium
GGAAGTGGTGTGAGCCGTCCTCGGCTGACACCCGAATTATCACACAGATTTTGGTCGTCACGCCATCCCGCTGGTATTTCCGGCTCTACCACCGCCGTCCAGCTTACGGTGACAGTATCCTCCTCGAACATTGCTTCATTCTCCGGTTCGAGCAGAGCGAACTGGGGCGCTGGATGCTCCAACGCATGGATTCGGAAATCATTCTTGCAGCGGGTGCTGTCACGCTCATCATAAGCCACTACCCGCCAGAACAACGTCTGCTCCGGTTGCAATCCGGAAAGGAAGAAAACCGTATCCGCGGTGATGGAAACTTCGACATCCGCTGAGAAATCCGCCATTGAAGACCGATAGACATAGAATTCGATCGGTGCGACCTGGTCTGGATCCGATGATGATTCCCAGACAAGCAAGGTATCTCCTCCTTCCCAAATCGTCGATCGATCCATGGGCGAGCGGAGGTTGAAGTCTGTGGGTGGAATGGGGCAATATGTGTGGAACCAACAGATTTCATTCGCCCAGGTTCCTTCAGTGTTGCGATCGGTAGCACGGACTGTCCAATAAAAGAGATGATGATTCAGAAGATTCTGTTGATAATACTCATTGAGTTGAATGCTGTCGGCGATCTGTATCGCGGTGGAAAGATTGGGAAGCGTATCCAACCAGACATCGTAAAACGGAGTGTCGTAAGGGTCGGGATCGGTTGTTGCTTCCCAGGTAAAAATGGTGTCCAGTGTCCAGCATGTGTCACCATTAAGAGGAGAGAGCAGGGAGAAGGGTTGCGGCGGGGTATGCCCCTCGATGGTTACCGTGCGCACGGTGGCTGTCAGTTCACTCGCATTTCCGATATAATCCAGGGCGCGCACCCGAAAACCATAATCAGTCTGTGTGATTAGGTTTGTAATGCGGGTGAAGCGAACATTTTGCCCGACAAGATTCCTGTCCTGCTCAATCGACCATAAGTCGGAATCGAGATTGATCACCTCCTCCGTGCCATAATAAACCTCATAACGGGCGAAATTGGGGTCTGCCGCCTGATTTTGCCAGGCTAATTCGACGAAATCGTCCCCGGCATAAAAGATCAACGGGTTGCGTGGACCAGCCGGCGGTTCATTATCCTCAAAATCGACCATATCGTTCAGATAAGCGACAAGTCCATCGATGGCGGATTCATAATAACGCAGCATTGCCGCCCAGTTGACCTCCGTCGGGGGAATTGTACCGTTGTAAAACGCCAGCTCATCAAATCCGGCATCCTCGACAACTTCCGGCAGTTCATCAAATTCAAAATGCAGGAAGGAATCGAATGATTCATAGCGATGTCTGCCGACGAACGCAGCGTGCATCTGTTGGTTATTATCATATCCATAAAGTCCGACATCAGTGGAGATATTACGGTTGCTGGCGATATGACGCAGACCATAAGCATGCCAGACAGCCATATAATCCGCAACCTGCACTTCCGCCTGCCCCGGAACCGCATAATTCGCCGGAACTGCAATGGAGGGGATGAAGTTCACCCAGTCATGCCCGAAATATGAAATGTCGTATGCGGGACGATTAGGATAGCCGTCATCAACGCCGCAACTCACTTGGATCGGATATTCTCCTTCATGAATGTCGGTATCGTAACTGTGAACCTGAATGACCAATGGGCGATATCCCATATCTCCCAGCGTGTTGGCGAAAAATTCGGTAAACCACTGGAAGGGAAGATTGCCGTTGCGCGAGGGATCGGAGAGCGAACGATCATTATTGTAGTTATGTCCCGCTTCCCACATATACTCCCGGCTTGTTCCATGAAACGCCAGAGCGCCCACATCCCCATCGAGGAACAATTCCAACGCCACTGGAACCGCGATATAATCATCACTTACATGACAAACCTGGACATTCACTCCCGGCAACTGGGCATCAGGATTGTAGATATAGATGCCCCATCCGTGATTGAAACTCCCTACTACATCATCCTCCGGACCTGGATCGTTGCCTGGATCGACAAATTGCAGGTTGAGGGTCTCCCGCAAAATACGGAAGTCACGTCCCGTTTCAGTATCATGGAAATTGACGTATTGGTAAGAGTATCCGGCTTGATTGATAACGTTCATCGCCGCTATGGCATCTCCATTCCAAAAAGCGGTGAAGATTTGACGCCAAATTTGACGTGCGGCTGCCGCTTGGTTGGCGGGAATGTACTCAAAATTGCCGAAGCCGCGGGTTTGGGGGTCTAATTCTTCCGGGATGTGGTCATTGAAGCCATTTGCGGTAGCCAAACCCTCGACTATCCTCGAATACCAATTGTCATAAGCTGCTGCTGGTTCATTTCCCAGTAGGAATCCTCGGAGGGAACCGGTTTCTTCAAGCTGGGCAAAAAGAGGATGGGTGCTGAGCAGCAATAGGGCGATGGTTGACAGGCAGGCTTTTATACCTGTACGCATGGGTAATTCCCCTTCTGCTTTAACTGATGTATATTAAAACTAAGGAATGCTCAGACTTCACGCAAGGCTATAAGACCGTGTCAGCTAATACCATAAGTAGCATGGGCGTCTCGCCCATGAAACAGATGGGACTTCCATAACGCGGGCGGGACTTCCATAACGCGGGCGGGACGCCCGTGCTACGGTGGAAACAGTCAAATCATCTGACATTAACTACTAACGCCATTTCCGAATCAAAGGAAGCCTATATGGTGGTGTATAAAAAAGGTGCCTGGGTGCTGCATACGCTGCGGGGAATGGTGGGGGATGATCTTTTCTTCGATGCTTTGAGAACATATCATAACACTTATGCAGAGGGGAGTGCGGTTACAGAGGAACTACGTCAGGTCTTCGAGGAGGTATGCGACATCGATCTGGAAGCGTTTTTCAACGAATGGGTTTACCAGGCAGGGCATCCAATCTATAATTTCAACAATTTCACCGTTATCCCGGATGTCAACGGCAATCTTGCCACGATCGACCTAAGGAGAACGAAACCACTCAGCCGTGCTCCTAGCGGCTGTTTGATCTCGATTATAATATATGCTATTATTTGTAAGATTGCAAGAGCCAAATTAATAGAGAGAGGAGGATGTCATAATGCTACATTGTCAAAGAGTGGCATTTATCGTGGCGCTTTTACTAGCGCTAGTTTTAATCATCGCAGCGTCGGGCAGGGAATCGACTGGTCCCCGAAATAACTTCACCCCGGTTGAACTCGACGACGGTTACATTTTAAACCGTGTCGAGCGCGCCAGTGACCTCTGGATGAACCTCACAAAAACCGGCATACTTGGGAACTATGGAGTCGATGATGATGATGCATTTTTTGATATAGAGACTGATGAATGGGCGCCGCAAGCGGAATATCCGGGAGGTTCCGGGGTACAGTATCTTTATCAGGCAGCCTTTTGGATTGGCGCTCTAGTCGAGGAGGGCGAGGATTTAATCCCACGTGTATCTACGGCAACTGACGGCTGGTTGGTGAACAGCGGTAAAGAGTTTATTTATGACCAATCCTTACATGAGACCGGCATCTTCGAGCGTTCCAACATCCCCGGGGCGACAAACGTTTGGGGTGGGGATATTTATGATCCCGAAGCTGTCGCCCACCATGAATATATCATGACAATGTACGATGATAGTCCGTATATCGAAGATGATCCCACCGATGGTGCCCATCGTCCGTTGGGAATCATGGTCACCATTCACAGTTACGCCTGGGGAACTACAAGCTATGATCAATTCATCATTGTCGAATATACTGTCGAGAATGTCGGTGAGGAGATCTTACGTAATCCTTATGTCGGGCTGTTTGTTGATGGCGACATCGGAGATCTAAATATCGTTGAACAAAGAGCAGTCGATGATCTCTCCGGTTATATCTCTTCTTATCAGGTGAATCAGGAGGAGGTGCGAATTGACGTGGCATACACCGCAGATAACGATGGACGTCCGGTTGCTGTGGATTCCGGCAATGATTTCTCTAGCCCAGCGGTGGCGGGGATAAAAATCCTGCAACTGCCCAGTGAGGATGTTCGTATCAGCTATAACTGGTGGGTTTCCAATAACATTCTGGCTCTTGACTACGGTCCCGCCTGGAGTGATGACACTTCACCTGGTGATTGGACTGCCACTTATGGGACTCCATTAGGTGACGCTCGCAAGTACTTCCTTTTGTCGAATAGAGAAAATGACTTCGACCAAGTCTATGCCAATGATCTTGATTATATCGCCAATCATCCCCAGGAGATCCGTGATGACCAGGGCAATGTTGTTGAAACGCACCAATGGCGAGTCCCCGATTTTAGCAATCCGGATGATTTGGCGAATGGTTTGGATATTCGATATTTAATCTCTTTTGGACCGCTGGGAGAAAATGTGGCTCCGCCGGAGGAACCAATTTCCACAGAATTTCAACCCGGGGAAGTGATCAACTTCACCATCGCTTTCATCATTGGAGAAAACTTCCACCAGACGGATTTTCCGCAGCCGACCAACCTTGAGATCGATCCTTCACTTTTCAACCTGGATGACCTGGTGCGTTATGCCCTGACTGCGCAATACATCGCCGATCAGGGATTCGATGTCTGGATTCCCTACTATCCGGGGAATTTCAATGTCGTTTCGCAGACTGACGCCTCTGTCATTCTGGGCTGGGATGAGTTTCCGCAACCGGTCGATGGGGTTAATATCTATCGTCGTCTCTTCGCTGAAGAAAACTGGGGTGATCCGATCAATGCCGAATTGGTCACTGGAACTCAGTATGAAGATGCCACGGTGCAGGCGGGTCAATTCTATTACTATTCCGCCTGTTCCCTGATTGGAGAAGAGATCGTCAGCCGCCTGGCGCCGAAGATCTACGCTTACCCGGGCGTGCCGGATCCACCCACCGGTCTCGAGGCGACTTCTGCGCAAAACGAAGTCATTCCCCTCACCTGGAATGCGAACACCGAAACAGATCTGGATCATTACAACATTTACCGGGCACCGGGCGACACCTTTTTCGTCTTCCTGACTACCTGCACCGAATCTTCCTACCTGGATGAAGATGTCTCCAACGGAGTCAATTATAGCTATCGTATCACCGCCGTCGATGAGGACGGTTATGAGAGCCTGCCGTCGTCGGTCGTCTATGCCACTCCCATGGGATTTCAGGAAGACCTCTTGGTGATTCGTGAGGAAAACACCAGCCCGTTGAATTGGTCATCTGCATTATTGGAACCTTTTTATACCAGCCTCTTCGAGGATGTTGGGGAGACGCCGGACTATCTGGTCACTACAAATGCGGGAACTTTATTGGAGTATTCGCTGCAGGATCTGAGCAATTATCGAACGGTCTGGCTGGTCTCGGATTGCCTCTCCAGAATGGTATGGAATTACGATTACATGCGGGAGCGAAATGAAATTCTAAGTTCTTTTCTGGATCTTGGCGGTAAGCTGATCATTTCCGGTCAAGGAATTGCGAGCAAATTCTACACTCAAGCAGTATTCGGCGAGTGGGCGTCAGTTGAAGATGCTGGATTTCTTGGAACATATTTCCATGCTGATTCGCTTTACGCCTATCCGGTGCCGTTGCAGACCGCGGGTGAGTTTATCGGCGCCCTTTCGGTTGATGAAGACTATCCAACTTTGAATGTGGATCCTGACCGCGCCAATGAAATGCCGATTATTACCATGGGGCAGTTGAAAAATACCGATGTGATTTACCCGAATTTAGGCGGCGAGATCATTTATACCTATGTCTCCGATACACCCGAGATTTCAGTTGTCCATGGTCATCCGGTCGGGATTCGTGTCTCTTATGAGAATGGATTATATCCAACTGTGTTGTTCACCTTCCCGCTTTACGCCATGGAACCGCGGACGGAACTGATAATGCTGGTTGAGCAAGCTCTGGCGGATGTGAGGGGATTCCCCCCGCCGCCTGCGGTGAAATATGTACGCAACGAACTGCCGGAATTTTTTACCCTGGACGCACCTTATCCCAATCCGTTCAACTCCAGTGCGACGATTCAATTTGCCATCCCTTACTCCTCCAGGATCACATTGAGGGTGTATAACCTTCTCGGGCAGGAGATTCTGCGTCTGACGGAAGGGAGACATGATGCCGGAACCTACCAGACGGTAGTCAAAGCGGATAATTGGGCGTCAGGAATTTATCTCATCAACTTGAAAACTGATGAAGTCAGCCTTTCCAGGAAAATCGTCTTGATTCGATGAAAGAATAGGAAGTGGTGTCAGCCGTCCTCGGCTGACACCATAGTATTGATTTGATGAATGAAATCGATATTTTCTTTATGAGAAAAGCGCTCCAACTGGCAAAAGAGGCATCAGATCATGGGGAGGTGCCAGTTGGAGCGGTTGCGGTGCAGGATAATCGAATTGTCGGCGTGGGACGTAACCGTGTTGAGGCTCAGAATGATCCCACCGCTCACGCCGAGATGGAAGCGATCACCGCGGCGGCGAATTGTCTTGGTGAACCACGACTGCCTGGTCTCACTCTCTATGTCACCCTGGAGCCGTGCATTATGTGTGCGGGAGCGCTTGTCTTGGCGCGAATCAAACGGTTGGTCTTTTCCGTACGCGATCCAAAAATCGGCGCTTGCGGTTCGATTTATCGCTTACACGATGATCCGCGACTGAATCATCGTTTCTATATCTCCGAAGGTGTTCTCGCCAATGAAGTAGCAAGCTTGATGTCGTCTTTTTTCGAGAAACTCCGAGCCAAGTCGTCATAGGATTGAGGGCGAAGGGTAGCGTAGGCGTCCCCGCCTGCGAAGGTTAGCGGGTGCCCTGCACTACTTGTTGTGCAGGAAATATGAACTGGCAGTATAATC
>CAZCRQ010000106.1:0-9216 GCA_964501095.1 uncultured bacterium
GGAGGCTTACGCTACCCCTCACTCCTCTCGCAAGCACGGAGGCTTACGCTACCCCTCATTCCTCTCGCAAGCACGGAGGCTTACGCTACCCTGCCAAATGTAATTAAATCATCTGATACTAACTCTAATAAGGTACGGATTCTATACATTACTGCAAGTGCAATGGTCTACTAAAAAATCTCCGACACTGATTACTAAGATGATTTTTCCCGATATCGATCCGGATCATCGAAGTAGTCAATCGCTTGAAATCCTTTATGCAAGATGGCATGATGCAAGACTCCAGCCGGGATGAAATAGGAATCCCCTTTCTTCATAGTTCTGGTCACCGTTCCAATTGTCAGTTCCATACTGCCACCGACAACAATTCCCCATTGATCACCATGTGAATGTTCTGGGAGATGCACCTCTTCACGACTGATCAAGAATAATAAAAGCCCCGTTTTCCCCCGCGAAATCCACCCTTGCAGATTTTTCACTGGCAAATCGGCTTCGGGAAGCTGATGAATAAATGCGGGAAATTCTTCCGGGTTAAACATGGTCGCCTCCAAATGGGTCTCGAAGACTACTTGATTTTTAAGTGCTGATGAAATTCTCAATGACTTCAGTTTGAAGGTACATCATAAAACAGAATCGATCAAAGTCACAGCAATCCTTGATATTTAATGATTTCCCCTTGGAATGCCCGTCTTATTTCTTGGTTAAGATCTTGAATACTTGCACTCGAATCATACGCAAAGCAGCTTGGATCATCATGGCAAGGTCGTTCCAGCGAATAGGGACAGTCTGGCAGTCAGTACGTTCAAATCAAGCTAGAAATTTCAAGATAAATCAAAGCAGTGACCGCGCATAAAATTAAGGTGGAGAAAATGGCTTGTTTTAACCGGAATTTTAGCGGAGAAAATTATTGTTAGTCTTAAAAAAACAAGCAGATAAAAAATGTCCTGGTCTCCGGAGCAAATCTCGCTGTCTCCTGGTTGATCTCGCATTGGGATCTCAGAGGACGTAAATTTCGCAAAATAAAACTAAGGAAGTCTGTCGCGACAGGGCTTCCTTTTTCCGTTAGAATCAAACCGCCATCCAAACTGATTCCGGTGAATTGACGGTTTTCATTTATTTCGAGAGATTATGAACACTCTGGTAGTGGTCACACATCCAAAAGACTGGCCCCTGAAAATTCAGAATGTAGAAGTGGTGCCAGCACGCTCCTATTTGATGGATTCACAATTTGATTTGATGCGAAGGGCGAAAGTATTTAATCTATGTCGTCATTACAAGTATCAATCGTTCGGATATTATGTCTCCTTGCTGGCGGAAGCCCGCGGGCATAAATCCATTCCAACCGTTATGACCATGCAGGACATACGTACTCCGGCGATGGTTCGCATCGCTTCGGATGATCTTATGGATAAAATTCAGAAAAGTCTTGCTAAAATACAATCAAAAAAATTTATTTTAAGCATCTACTTCGGTCAAAACGTAGCAAAACGTCATGTTCGTTTGGCGACGGCGTTGTTCAAACAGTTTCCCGCTCCTTTCCTGCAGGCGACATTTGTTCGTAACCACCAATGGGAGCTTCACAATATCACGGCTATTCCTTTCAGCGCGATTCCTGACGAGCATAAAGATTTTGTTTATGCAGCCGCGGAAAGCTTCTTTTCTCGCGGCTCTTTACGTTTTGCTAACCGCTTGAATCATACCCGTTTCGATCTCGCCATCCTCTGGGATCCCACCGACATCACCTGTCCTTCGGATAGAGTAGCGATTGAGCACTTCACCAAAGCAGCGACGGAACTGGGATTCGCGGTGGAAGTGATCAGCAAGGAAGATTATGGACGTCTGGCGGAGTTCGATGGATTGTTTATTCGTGCCACCACCGCCGTCAACCATTACACTTATCGTTTCTCCCGGCGCGCCCAGGCGGAGGGACTTATTGTCATCGATGATCCCATCTCCATACTCAGATGTACAAACAAAGTATACCTCGCTGATCTATTGCAGCATAACGGAATCTCCACTCCGCGGACACAAATCCTCCACAAGGGGAATATCCGTACTGTAATCGAAGAGATCGGTTTCCCCAGCATCTTGAAACAACCGGATAGTTCCTCCTCACAAGGTGTGGAAAAGGCGAATAACAGGGAGGAATTCCTGACGATTACTTCACGCCTGCTGAAACTCTCAGATCTTTTAATTGTCCAGGAATTTCTGCCCACGGATTTTGATTGGCGTATTGGTGTTTTGAATCATGAGCCGCTTTACGCCTCAAAGTACTATATGGCGGAGCACCATTGGCAGATTGTGAAACATGACAACGCTTCCGGAAATACGGATTATGGACTTTTTGAGACCATCCCGGTGGAAGATGTACCCAGAGAGGGACTGAAATTAGCCTTGAAAGCGGCGAATCTTATCGGTGATGGACTTTATGGCGTCGATTTAAAACAGATCGGTAAAAAATGGTATGTCATCGAAGTGAACGACAATCCCAGCATCGATTCCGAAGTGGAAGATCTGGTTTTAAAAGAGGGATTATATCAGCAGGTAATGAGTGTATTTCTCCATCGCATCGAGTTGCAGAAAAAAGTGAGGGCGCTTTGATAAAGATGCGTTTTCCGCTCAAGCTGTTCAAAGGATACGGCTTGGAGTTGGAATATATGATCGTTGATCGCACGACTTTGAACGTCAAACCGATCACCGATAAGATCTTGGCTACAGTTGCGGGCGAAACTGTCAATGAATGGGCGGATGGAGAAATAGCCTGGTCGAATGAGCTGGTCAATCACGTGCTGGAGTTCAAAACCAATGGTCCGTCGCCAACACTCTCCGGATTGAGTTCGCTTTTCCAGAAACAGGTGCAACGCGCCAACCAATTGCTTGAATTTTTCAACGCCATGCTGCTGCCAACCGGAATGCACCCCTGGATGAATCCGAAAATCGAAACACAATTATGGATACATGGAAATAAGGAAGTCTATAATGCCTATGACCGTATTTTCGGCTGCCATCACCACGGTTGGGCGAATATCCAATCGACGCAAATCAACCTGCCCTTCGGAAGTGAGTTGGAATTTGTACGTCTGAATACAGCCATACGGATTGTCACTGCCCTCACACCTTCCCTTGCCGCATCCACACCTTTGATGGACGGAGTACTCACGGGACTGTCCGACACTCGACTCAGTGTATATCACGAAAACCAGAAAATCATTCCCTCGATCACAGGAGATATTATTCCGGAAGTAGTTAATTCGATTGACGAATACTTTGATTTGGTTCTTAAGCCGATGTATAAAGCCATCAAATACTACGATAGAGATAACATTCTGCAGCATGAGTGGTTGAATTCCCGAGGTGCGATTGCACGTTTTGAACGTGGTGCGATTGAAATGCGTCTGATGGACTCTCAGGAATGCCCATTGGCGGAAATTGCGGTTTGCGCCGCCCTTGTCGCCGCCGTGAAAGCCCTCTCTGAAGAACGATGGGTCTCGTTAAAAACATTACAACGTGTTTCCCTGGAATCTCTCCAAGAGACGTTGCAAGCAGGTATCCAGAAAGGTTCCTGGGCGATGATTGACGATCCTCTGCTGCTCCGTGTCTTCGGTTTCAGTGGGAAGCGACGTATGAGATCCGGCGATCTCTGGGATCATCTCATTCGCGTGCTGTTGGGCACCGATATTACAAAGGAAGGATGGAATAAAGCGCTGAGAACTATTATCTTAGAAGGCACGCTGGCTCAACGCATGGTGAAAACACTAGGGAAAAATCCCGACCGTCAAAAAATTAAAATCCTTTATCAGGAACTCGCCCATTGTCTTCAATATGGCGAACTTTATCATCCAAAACCCGAGATCGAAGAAGAATCTCAGATTGAGGAAGTTGCAGATGCCTTATAAAGAAAGAGCAAATGTCTGCCCGCCGTCGCATGTGCGATGGTTGAACAGTCCCCTGCGCAATTTGATCCACAATCCGAAAAAAATCATGGGCGCCTATGTCCATCTGGGAGATACAGTGATCGATCTGGGCTGCGGTGGAGGATTTTTTACCGTCGCTCTCGCTAAAATGGTCGGGAAAAATGGTAGGGTTATCGCCATTGACCTCCAGGAAGAGATGCTGGCATTCACCCGAGATTTTGCCGCCAAACATGGAGTTATCGAAAAAATTTCACTTCACCAATGCAGTAGTGATCATATCGGTCTCGCCGACTTGAAAGCCAATTTTGCTCTGGCTTTCTACGTCGTGCATGAAGTCCCGGACCGGGAACGGTTTCTTCAGGAAGTCGCCGAACTACTCCTCCCCGAGGCTTGTTTCCTGATGATCGAACCGAAGCACCATGTCAAGGATTTCGATCATGAACTGCGTCTGGCGGAAAAGGCAGGATTCCAACCGGTTAAACAAATAAAGGTATCCGGGAGTAAAGCAATGCTCTTCCGTATGGGATAATTGTTATGGAACAATCCCGATGGTAATCTCTATAGGAATAATCATTCTGAACAATGTTAGGGTACTAATTATCTTGTATTATAAACTACTATTATTACTCCTTACCACCCTGATACTTCTAATAACCAATTCATGCAGTATCACCGAAGCACCAAATCCTGGGGAGGGATTGGCGGATCTCTATATCTTCGCCATCGATTTGGAGACCAATGAGCCGATCGTCGGGGCGACAATTTACCTGGATGGCTTTTTGCAGCCGATCAAAACGCCGGACACTTTGAAAAATGTCGAAGCAGGAGGTCATGCTGTTCATATTAGACCACAATTCGGCTACCCGGCGCAAACCCTGGAATTGCTCGCGCTTCCCAATGATTTCATCGAATTACCGTTCGATTACACTCGCAAGGATGAATCTCCCAACAGCCACGCCGAGATTACCATTTCTACCAATGCCAATCCCGCCCAGATTATCCTTGATGACGTTTTGTCAACGTCCTTGTCAACTCCACAGCCTTTCCTTCTGAGTCCTGATACCGAATTCCCCTTTGCGATCAGCGTATTCAAAGCAGGATATAAAACCAACATCCCGGCTTTGCAGTTGATCACGACGGAAGCCGGCGTGGCGCAGCAGATCTCCTTTCAGTTGGAACTGACTAAAATCGGCACGCAGCCGGATTATCTTGCCCCGGATTTCAAACTGCCGAATTTTCAACTCCCGGATGTCTGGGCGGACACTGTAGGTCTGGCGCAGTTTCGAGGCAAAGTTGTTCTGGTGGATTTTTGGTTTTCTACTTGTCAGCCCTGCCGTCATGAATTTCCTGCCTTTGAGCAATTATATAAAGAGCGTTATCATGAAGGCTTCCGGATTTTGGCGGTCAACACCGGATGGTTTCCGAACGATGAGAACCGTTTTTCGGAGTTTCGCGAACCGGGAAGTGGTTTTGAGTTGACTTTTCCCTTGTTGAAAAATCCGGATGCCGCGGTGACAAATTTGTATGAGGTCGCGCCTCAAGTCGGAGCGCCCATCAATATCTTGATTGACCGCTCGGGGGTGATTCAATATCGTTTTGGGGCGACAACGTACGAGGAGATGAGTGATCTGCTCGATGAAATGTTTAATTGAGTAAGCGTAAAAAATAGAGACAATACAGCTATTCCTCTATTCCAAACCAGTAAAGCCTCCGGCGGCGAAGTATTAGCCTGGTGCCTGTATGACTTCGCCAATTCCGCGTTTGCCACAACCATCCTCGCTGTAATCTACAACCGCTATTATGCAGAAGTTGTCGCTGGCGGCGTCGAGGGTGTGGACATTCCTCTTCTCTTTACAACCGTCCATCTCCACGGCGCAGCGTTGTTTAATTTTATCGTCGCCATCGCCATGTTTCTGGTGGCGGTGACCTCACCCTTCATGGGCGCCTTCTCCGACAGCCTTGCCGCCAAAAAACGATTCCTTGCCGTATATTTGAGTCTTGGTGTCTTCTCTACGGCGATGCTGGCGACAATTCATGAGGGAGACTGGTTATCAGGCGCCGTATGGTTCATCCTGGCGGATATCGGATTTGCCGGCGGGAATGTTTTTTACAACGCTTTTTTAAAGGAACTCGCCTCCCCGGGGGAGATGGGAAAAGTTTCCGGCTGGGGCTGGGGAATCGGCTATCTCGGCGGTGGGCTGCTTTTAGCCTTGAACCTGGTAATGCTCCAAGCGCCGCAATTGATCGGTTTTGCCAAGGGCTTTTTTACTGTCCAACATACATTTTTATCCGTCGCGGTCTGGTGGGGGATGTTCTCGATTCCCTTGCTAGTAAAAATTAGGGATCGTTCCAGTTTTTACAAATCCCGTGAACCGGGGGTGGTCGATGCTCTTCATCGCCTGATACGCACCTTCCGTGAAGTCCGTAAATTCCGACAATTATGGAAATTCCTCACTGCCTATCTGCTTTTCAACGATGGAATTGAAACTGTAATCATCATGGCTTCGATCTTCGGTGCGCTGGAGTTGGGGATGAACCAAAGCCTGCTGATCAGTTTTTTTCTCTTGATACAGTTCACCGCATTCTGTGGATCATTATTGTTCGGCAGGCTGACAATTGGTTTGGGAAATAAACGCACCCTGTTGCTGACTTTGTTTATATGGTGCGCGGTGGTTATCAGCGCCTATTTTATCGGCTGGAGTGGATCGCCGGTAAGGGAGTATTTCGTTATCGGAATCGCGGCGGGGATTGTCATGGGAGCGAGTCAATCCCTGGCGCGTGGATTACAGGGGGAATTTACTCCGAAAGGACGAGAGGCGGAGTTTTTCGGATTTTTCGCGGTCAGCGGCAGATTCGCCTCACTCTTCGGTCCCTTGACGTATGGATTGGTGGTCGCTTTGACCGGCTCGCTGCGCGCCGGTATTTTATCCCTGATTTTCTTTTTTATTATTGGAATCATTATCCTCTATGGTGTCGATGAAGAAGAGGGAAAACGAGTTGCGGAAACCGCGCTGGATTAGATCATCATTCCAGCATACCGAGCAAGCGAAGCAGGTTCGTAATGTCATCCGAGAGAAGAAACTCTTCACCGTCTGCGAGGAATCCGCCTGCCCCAACCGCGGTGAATGTTACAACCGAGGTGTTTGCACTTTTCTTCTCATGGGGAGCATCTGCACCCGCGGCTGCCGTTTCTGCGAGGTGATTCACGGACACCCATTGCCCCTGAACGAATACGAACCGGAAAAAGTCGCCGAATCTGTTCAATCACTTGGGTTGAGCTATGTTGTAATCACATCCGTCGACCGTGATGACCTTCCCGATGGCGGAGCCGCTCATTTCTCTAAAACCATCGAGGAGATTCATAAACTCAATCCAAATGTGAAGATCGAAGTTTTGACGCCGGACTTTCAGGGCGATAAAGAAGCAATCAGACGGGTGTTGAAAGCCAAGCCGGATGTTTTTGCGCATAATGTGGAGACCGTGCGACGTTTGACGCCGCTGGTGCGCGACCGAAAAGCAAATTACCAACTCTCATTGGATGTTCTGAAAATTGCTGCTTCAGAAAACGGTAAAATTCCAGTTAAATCGGGATTGATGGTCGGACTTGGGGAAACTGATGAAGAAGTTCTCGAGACGCTTTCGGATATAAGGAAAACAGGTACGGTTGGAGTTACTATCGGTCAATACCTCCCGCCTACCAGGAATCATCTGACGGTCAAGCGTTATGTCCCGCCAGTTCAGTTTCACAAGTATGCCGAAGAAGCGTATAAACTGGACTTTATCAGCGTCGTGAGTGGTCCCCTGGTGCGATCATCCTATCATGCGGATATGATTATAAAATCATTTTCTATCTTCAATTGCTTTACCTGAAGTTTTCGTTTATATTTACACGTGTATTTTCAATGATTACCGCCGAAACCATCCTTTACAGGTGAGGAGCATCATGAGTTCAAAAGGTCGCATCTTAATCGTCGATGATGAAATCGACATTACCGATTTTTTATCCGCTTTTTTTACTCTGAAAGATTATATCCCCGAGGTGGCAAATAGTGGTCAGGAGGCGTTGAACAAGCTGAAAACCTTTAATCCGCACATTATTTTATTGGATGTACGGATGCCGCAAATGGATGGGATCGAAACGCTGCGCCGGATTCGTGAGATGGATTCCAGCGTCGGTGTCATCATGGTCACCGCAGTACAGGAAGTTTCGATCGGACGGGAAGCGTTGAAACTCGGCGCGGCGGATTTTGTCACCAAACCGATTGATCTGGAGTACCTGGAAACTACGGTGATGGTAAAAATCATCAACTTGATGTCATGACTTCAGGAACTTGAATTGTAACGCTTTAGTATAAGGTAGTAAGTCGATAAGTGGTGTCAGTCATACCCGGCTGACACTTAAGTTTTTATCTTTCCGTCAGCCGAGGACGACTGACAGCATAGTTCTTGAATTGTAAAGTGTACGGAGAAAAGACTATGATAGCTTCATTCACCTTGTTGATAATGATGCCGGGGCATTTTGAAATTCTCTTGATTGTTCTTGCCCTGCTATTGCTCTTTGGGGGAAAGAAAATTCCAGAAATGATGCGTGGTCTGGGTAGCGGAGTGAAGGAATTCAAGAAAGGACTCCGCGAAGAGGATACCTCAAAAAAATCACTCCCGGAAGATGAAAAGGCTAAGGAAGGAGAAAAGTAGAGTAAAAGTACCTCATGGTTTTATCATATTCATCATGGTTATCATTCCTCTCCTGTGTTTTTTTATCAGAGGGTATTACCTATCCCCGTCCCAGGGGAAGCCCTCCCAGGGATCGACACCGGGCGGAATATAATACTGAAAATCCCAGTCGAAATGGCTGAAGACATAATATCCCTGCCCGGGCTGGAATTCATGAATTGTATCGACCAGATAGGGGATACAGATGCCGCCCTCGATGCCGTTCTGGAACGAGGTCTTGACCGCATCCTTCATCAGCAATGTTTGGTTGGATTTTAGGTCGCGGACGATCTCGTCTATCCGCCCTTGTACTCCCCTCAACTGTTCCCGCCGGACTTCCAAACCCTTCTTCAGGAGCGTTCCCTCGCCGATGCGCGCCAACTCCGCCTTGACGCCGATATCGGCCTCGGACAGGGCTTTCAGCATGGCGTTGACCTGCTGTTAAGATCTTTGTTTTCCGTCAGCCGAGGACGGCTGACGGCACTCTAATAAAATGGTGGTGTCAGCCGTCCTCGGCTGACACTTAAGATCTTTATTAAGATCTTTATTTTCCGTCAGCCGAGGACGGCTGACGGCACTCTAATAAAAT
>CAZCRQ010000107.1:0-9162 GCA_964501095.1 uncultured bacterium
CTACCATATTATTTCAACAGGAGAACTTTGGAATACTGGTTCACACTCCCGAAATTGGCTTCCACAACATAGACGCCGCTGACCAGTTCGTCACCGACAAGTCTTGCATCGAGATGGAAGCTATTATCGCCGGCGGGATAGTAATCCGAAAATTCATAAACCTTCCGCCCGAGGATATTGTATAATCTGAAGACGACTTCTCCCGACGTGGGCAAGGTAAAGGGTAAAGTCACCGACGGATTGAATGGATTCGGATAGCCAGGCATCAGTCTGAAATCAACCGGCAGATCAGCCTTGCACAATTTTAGAGAGGCGTACGCTCCCTCGCCAAAAACTGTTTCCTTGCCTTGGGTAACGGTTTCAATGAGTGAACCATCCTGCCTTTTCAACCTCACCTGGAATGAATTGCCCTGAGTGAATCCAATAACACCATATTCGGGTGAACCACGCCAAGCTATCACCGGAGTGACGTCATAATCATCCAGGACTACAGATTTGCCGACCAACAACCGACCATCATAGACTTCAATCACCGCAGGATGAGCATTCGATAACTCGTTATCCAACTGAATGAGCAGTGCATAAGGGAGTCCGGTTGCAGGAGGAGCATCAGGAAGTTCAGGAACATTTATGACTTCAGAATAATCCGTCTGCTTTCTCGCCTGGGCAAAGTTATACTGAAAAACAACTTCCTGGTTGGTAAAAGCATAATATCCACGTCCCGGTTGAAGTTCTCCTAAAGTATTGACAATCCCAGGAACCCAAACCCTCCCGTCTGAATTCATGATGATGACAACCCAATCAAGGATTGACTGCAGCGCCTGTTCAACCGGAATAGGATAAGAGACCGGATACCCTAACCAATTCCAGCGATTCCCTCTCAATGCGATCGGTGTGAGAGGATCCACAAGATCGCCTTCGAGCAATAATTCAGTCACCTGCATGCAAAAGACTTGATACCCTTCACTGATAGAAATATTCCCGATGGTATTGACATCAGGACCATCGATGATGGGAACAAAAATTCGTCCATCATCCTGGTAGGCGATCGCTAATCCTTGAATGGTGCTGAAGATGGTTGTCGCATTCATGTCAGTAGTCGCAACATAGAAGGAGACCAATTCGAAGTAACAGTTGCGCAGCGGGGTGAGCATCAAATACACATCTCCAGTTCTAAGGATAACTTCCGAGTAAGAACCGAAGCTGAAAGCGCCATTGCCATGTATATAAGTCGCACGCGCTTCTAGTTCGTTGTCTTCACGGCTAGACCAGATGCGGAAGATGATTGGGTTTCCGGGCGTAAATCCTGGCAATTGATGCTGTTCCCAGGATTGCCAAGCAGTGATTTGGACGGAGTAAACTCCAATATAGCGCGTTGCACCAACACACATATTTCCATCAAAAACAGCAATTTCATCACCAGCAATCAGATCTTCACCGAGATATTGAGCATCTCGAACCGTGATGATATAGGGGCGATCAGTCGGATCCACAGGTGTGAAATGCGTGAGGTCATCCGGCGCTAATGGGGTGAAACGAGACTCCTCGTCAGGCAGACCGATAGAGACAGGCTGGTTTTGTGAGAAAGTTATTTCAGGGTCATCAATTCGAGGTCCGGCTAGAACGAGGTCGAAATTGCTGACCAAGGTCAAAAGGGAAACGATGCCTAACAATAATAAGATCAACCTATTAGGCTTAGTCATCCTTACCTCCAAATATTAGGATGACGAGTCTGTAACACAGTAGGGATCTCAGTTCTGCGACAAGTCAGGTGAAACGATATGTATTTTACCGTTCTATTATAATAAATAAATCACCTAGAAGAAAGTGATCCAGAGCAATTTCGGAAGAAACAGGGACAAATCGGAGCCCATCTCTCGGAGACCGAAGTTTCCGATGGTTCTCTACAGAACTCCCGAAACTGCAAGAGTAGTGATAAGTATCGCTACCGTGTTTATATATTAACAACAGTAATCGGGCTGAATGATCTTCCTTATATAATATCGGCATAAGACCGCCAGAATCAAACAGCATGAGCCTAAAATGAATCAACCCATAGTTGCGATCATTGGGAGACCCAACGTGGGCAAGTCGACCTTGTTCAACCGTCTTCTCCATCGTCGCCGAGCGATAGAAGATGATCGCAGTGGAGTCACCCGTGACCGTATCAGTGAGGAGATGGACTGGAACGGCTGCCGTTTCACCTTGATCGATACCGGGGGACTCTATCCCACTGGCGGTGAAGTAATGGACAAACTTGTTTCCGCGGCGGCGGAAGCCGCCATGATGGAAGCTGACAAAGTTGTCCTGGTTGTGGATGGACAAGTCCCCCCTACTGAAACAGATCGTGACATCGCCCGGATGGTGTTAAAAACTAAAATTCCTGCCATCTTAGCCGTTACTAAGGTTGATATCCCCGAACATGAACCGGACATTCATGAATATTATTCGCTCGGTCTGGGTGATCCCATCGGAGTCAGCGGCACCAGCGGGCTGAATTCCGGAGATTTGCTTGACTTGATCGTGGATGGATTCGAGAAAACATTAAAGCCAAAAGAGGAATCGACCATCCGTGTCGCCTTGATTGGACGTCCGAATGTAGGTAAATCCTCAATTATGAACCGTCTTCTAGGTGAAGAGCGGCAGATAGTCTCGGAGATTCCGGGCACGACACGCGACTGCATCGACGCCCCCCTTCGCTATCAAGGGAAGATCCTGCAATTTATCGACACCGCAGGCTTGCGTCGTAAAAAAGAACTCAGCAAGGAATCACTCGAGTATTATACGGTTCTTCGTACGATACGGGCTTTGGATCACTGTGATATTGCCGTAGTGATTCTTGACGCGGTTGAGGGTTTGACTCAGTACGACCGCCGTCTCCTCGATGATGTCCGTGAGAAATGCAAGGGAATGATTGCGGTTATCAATAAATGGGATTTGGTAGAGAAGGAGACCGGCACGCTGGAAGCCTTCCAGAAAGAAATCCATCATCAACTGCCAGATTTGCATTTCGTTCCGTTTCTATTCACCTCAGCGATTACCGGCAAACGTGTGAGAAAGATTCTAGATCTGTCGCTGGAGGTTGCCGAACAACGAGCGCGTCGGATTCCCACCACTTCGCTTAACCAACTGCTGGAAAAAACCCTCGCCAAGCAACCACCGCCATCTATTAAAGGACGTTGGATACGTATAAAGTATTGCAGCCAGGTTGCGATAAATCCGCCGCTCTTCGCCTTTTTTCTCAATTATCCAAACCTGATTCCGGAAGAATATAAACGATTTCTGGAACGAAAATTACGTGAGGAATACGGCTTTATCGGAGTTCCGCTGAAATTAGCATTTCGGAAAAAATGAACGACTCTCCCTTATTCCTGGTATCAATACCGGGAAAACAAGATCTTGTCCTGACTTATGGACTTGCAGATAATTTAAGATTTGAGAATCTGATCGGCTGCCGTGTATTTGTGCCTTTGAAAAACCGAACATTAGTCGGGATGGTGATAGGTGAGACGACAACACTCCCTCCTGGACGGGTAAGAAACATCAGCGATATCCTCGATCACGAACCAATTCTCGCGCCTGAACTTTTCAATACCGCCCAATGGATGGCGGATCACTATCTTTGCCCTTTGCTTGAAGCGATCAGGACAACTCTCCCCTCTGGTCTGCTGTCGACTCCGAAGTTTTTCGTTATATGGAAAGGACCGGAACTTGACGGTCTCTGGCCCCTCGAGGTACTTGAAAATCGTCCATTACTTCGCCTTGCCCGTGCCGCTTCCGGATTGAGACGCTCTTCCATCAGTCAACTCGCCAACATGGTAGGAAAACATGAGCTACGGGCACAGTTGCGAAAATTGGAAGAATTGAATTTACTGGAGATCAAAGAGAGGCTTCAGTTGGATCGTTATACAGCGGCGACACAAGAGTGGGTGCTGCTCAATCCTGAAAAATCCATCGACGAGGTTCCCCAAAAGCAGCAAGCCCGACGTCGTTTGTTGGAATACTTACAATCACTCGGTGGAGAAGCGGCATGGCAAAGAGTGGTGGAAGAAACGAAAGTAAGCCGAAATGTTCGTCAAGCGTTAGTCGACCTGAACCTGGTCAGAATAGAACGACGGTCGCTCTCTCTGGTCACAGAGGGATTCGACCCGCGAGCGGAGAAAATCGATGCGCCCCTGTCAAGTGAACAATATCTTGCTATTGAGGAGGTAAGGACATGTTTGGATAAGCGTGAGTACCGCGCCTTTCTTCTATATGGCGCTCCGGGCAGCGGAAAAACCAGGGTTTATATCGAAATTCTCAAGCATTGCCTATCATTAGGGCGCGGTGCAATCTTGC
This sequence comes from uncultured bacterium, assembly GCA_964501095.1. Lineage (GTDB taxonomy): Bacteria > Electryoneota > Electryoneia > Electryoneales > Electryoneaceae > CAZCRQ01. The sequence continues at coordinate 4,339 of CAZCRQ010000107.1, forward strand.
TCGTGCCCGAGATCGCTCTCACGCCTCAAGTTGTCGCACGAATTGAAACTGCGATCCGAGAACCGGTCGCTTTGCTGCATTCGATATTATCTCCTGCGCAGCGTCTTGCCGGATGGAGGGAAATACATGAGGGACGGATTCGCGTCGCAGTCGGTCCACGAAGCGCTCTTTTCGCACCGGTGAAAAACCTAGGTTTGATCGTGCTGGATGAAGAGCATGAGGAATCATACAAGCAAGAGGATCCTCCGCCCCGCTATCATGCGCGAGAGGTCGCCCTCTTTAGAGCAAATCAAGCTGATGCGGCGTTAATGTTGGTCTCCGCCACACCCAGCCTGGAAAGTCTGCACTTGGTAAAATCAGGTCAGGCGATGCGTTTGAATTTGACCTCTCATTTCGGTTATGGGTGGCCTAGGATTCACATTGTTGACCGTCGCCGCGAGAGTGCAAATGCGCCCTATATTGGAAAAGTTCTCAGCGAAGAGATAGTCAGCCGTTCTCAGAAAAACGAGGGAATCATTCTGCTGATAACGCGTCGTGGTTTCGCACCGGTAATGTTGTGCAAGGATTGCGGCGTCAAGATTGAGTGTCCAAACTGCGCCGTATCATTGACCTACCATCGTGAACAGGAAATTCGATTACGCTGTCATGTCTGCGGATATTCCTGCCGGGCGCCTGATACATGCAGTAGTTGCGGATCGGAGAAGTTGATGATTTACGGTGCCGGAACCCAGAGGATTGAGGATGAGATCAAACGTCGTTTCCCCTTCTTACAACCAATCCGCATGGATCGTGATACGACACGTAAATCGGGCGCTCATACGCGGATCCTGCAATCGTTCGAGAGCGGGGAATCTCAATTGCTGCTAGGTACTCAGATGGTGGCAAAAGGCCACGATTTTGCTCATGTCACTCTGGTCGGAGTGGTAAATGCCGATACAGCTCTTTTTCTGCCCGATTTTCGTTCTTCGGAGCGTACCTTTCGTTTGTTGGTGCAGGCATCGGGTCGCGCCGGCAGAGGGAAACAAGCCGGCGAGGTCATCGTTCAAACTTTAGTACCCGACCATCCAACATTTCGCTCACTGATCAAACCGGATGTGGAAGAATTCTTGCAGAATGAATTACATACCCGCGAGTTATTCAATTATCCCCCTTATGCCAATATGGGATTGGTTACGCTGGCAGCGGAAAAAAATGAATCAGCGGAAAAAGCGGCAATTGAATGTCGATCTCTTTTTCAACAAGATCAGGACCAGTTGCTGATCAGCGGTCCGACTCAAGCGCTGGTGGCGCGTTTGAAACGTCGTTACCGTTGGCGGATTCTGCTTCGCACTCGACGCGAGGAGGATGCGGATGGATCTTTACTTCGCTCTTGCATCCGTCGGGTACGAGATCAGGTGACGCTTCCCCAGGATGTCATTTTCAGAATCGATATGGATCCCTTGGAGGTAGTATGATCCGCCTGTGGTGCATAATTCTGCTATTCCTCGGGATCATGACATCACTATCATCGGGATGGAGTGCGAAACTTCCCCCTGGCGAATGGCAAACGCTCAAGAGTGATAACTTCACCGTCTATTATGAAAAACAGGATCACGCCAACGCCGACCAACTTCTTGACTGGTATCAGAAATACCTGCCCGAATATGCCGAGCTGTTGCACGTCAGTATTCCAAAAAACATTTCAATCTTTATCGCGCCCAATAATGCTCGTTTCAATTATTTCACCCGTGGACTTCCCGAATGGACTGGGGGAGTAGTTTACCCTACACGTCGCCTGGTGGCGCTGCTCTCACCCAGGATGCAAGCCTACCCGGAACAGTTTAAAGTGACAGCATTACATGAAGGTGTTCACCTGCTGACCGAAGTCGAGGGAAAAGCGCCTTTGCCAAAATGGCTGGCAGAAGGTTTGGCGGTATCTTTAAGCGGCGAGACAATGTTGAAAAAACGGATTCCCTTGGCACGTGCGGTTGTCCTGGGTAAAACATTTACCCTAGATGAAATCGATGATGTCCTGAGTCTTGGTCCCGAGGATGCTAAAGTCGCCTATCTGCAATCAATTGACCTGGTTAATTATATTGTAGACCGTTGGGGATGGAATGCCATCGCCTATTTAGTCAATGGCTTTCGCAATAATGAAACTGCGGATGATCTCTTCCTCTCCTTCAGCGGTGATGATCTATTGAATTTTGAGATCGAATGGCACCAGGACTTACGTCACCGTTTTCGCTGGTGGAAGATTATCGAGTGGTTTGACCTGGATATGATGCTTTGGGGTAGCGCTTCGATCCTAGTGATTGTCGTCGGTGCGATGAAAATCTACACCCGCAGAAAATATCTCCACGCGCCCGATGAATCCGAAATCGACTCGGGATACAGATACTATGATGCTCCATATCCAAAAATTTACTCACTGAACGAGGAGAATTATTATTCCAATTCTTACAATGAATCCGAGGAATCAGTTGAGAATGATGAGGAGGAGGATGATTAAATCGCCGCGATTTTTACTGATTCCGATATTATATATTGTCACAATCTCCGTCTTTGGGGGAAACTTATTGGCAATGGGAACTTTCGATCTCTTGCGCCAGGATGTAACGCCGCGCGGATCGGCGTTAGGCGGACATCCGGTAGCTCTTTCCTACAGCGGTCTCGATGCGCAAACGGCAAATCCCGCCGGTTTGACGAATTTACAGGAAAGACAAGCGATGATCGATTATGCCGATCATCCTCTCGATCTGTTCGCCGGATACCTCGCTTATGGCAAACCGATTTATAAAGGTTATTTAACCATCGCGATCACCCATTTCAATTATGGAACATTTGACCGTTTTATAACAGAATATGCCGAAAATGAAGGAACCTTTCAAGCGGGAGACTACCTGTTCGCCGCCAGTTATGGTTATCGTCCGCCCTTTGAGGGGATGTACGTTGGGGCGACAGTGAAGTATATCCATAGCAAAATCGAATCGTATTCCTCGCAAGCGATCGCGGTCGATCTGGGTTGGCTCTGGCGCACCGGATTTCAAGGTATAGATTTGGGAATCACGCTCTCAAATCTGGGAACACAGTTCAGTCCATTCTCCGACAGGCGTGAAAATCTTCCGGCGATCTTAAGAATTGGCGCCACCAAGCAACTCGAGCACCTGCCGTTACAGCTTACCGCCACCGCTCATCTGGAAGGTGAAGAGAATGCAGCTTCACTATTTTCAGGGAAGTATGATGAAATTTTTGCCACTCTCGGCGGTGAATTTATTGTTTCTGAGTTGATGAAACTGCGGGTGGGTTATTCCACACTTGGGGATGACTATCGAGTTGGCAATTTCAATGATCGCCTCGCCGGACTCTCCTGGGGAATCGGTATAACCTATCACCAGTATAAATTCGATTACGCTTTTCATTCACTCGGCTCGGCGGGATATGTGCATCGTGTCGGAATTACATTTAAGTTTTAACTATACTGAGATATAATTTCTCCAACCTCTCGATCATAATTTCCAGGCTGAAATCTTTCTGCACTCGCTGATAACCGGCAACTCCCATGCGCTGTCGCTTTGCGGGATCACGTAACAGCTTCAAAATCGCTTCGGCGGTCTCCTGGATATTGCCCAATTCTGTGACAATGCCGGTTTTCTGATCCTCCACCACATGGATGATCCCGCCAGAATCCATGGTGACGACGGGCAATTCCGCTGCCATCGCTTCCACCGCCACCCGTCCCTGACCCTCATTTCGGCTGGTGACCGCCAGTAAATCCAGGGCATTGAAAAACGGTGCAACATTCTGATGCCATCCCGCCCAAATCAATGCCTTCTCTATCTGAAGGCGTCTCGCTTGATGGTGAAGTTGAGTTTTCAACTCCCCATCACCGACTATTAAAAAACGGGTCTTAGGATTTTTTTGATGAATGATCGCAGCAATGTCGAGAAAATAATCTGGTCCCTTCACTTCAGTCAGACGACCGATAAACCCGACAACAGGAGTATCTTCGCTGAGTCCATATTGTTGGCGCAACTTTTGACGAACTTCAAGATTCGGACGATATTTCTGCAACTCCACGCCGCTGGGGATGACATGAAACTGCTCCGGCTTGCCGGCGTTACGTGCGAGGAATGCCTCCATTTCATCCCTAGTCAGACAGATAATTGCCTCCGTCCAGGGCGCTAAGCGTTTTTCAATCCAGGTGAAAATCTGGTTGGCACCGGAACTCCCATAACCACTGAAGACATGCCCATGCGGAGTGTAGACTACCTTCGCCCTGATGCCCGCCCATTTCGCCGCCACCCTGCCCAACGCTCCTGCCTTGGCGGAATGAAGGTGCAGAATCGCCGGCTTGAGGCGTCGGCACCAGAGAGTCAACACGATAAGTGCTCTGATATCTTTTAATGGCTGAATCGGACGGACGAGGAGCGGTTCGATCAACAGACGTTCCCCCAGGCGATTGGCAAATTCCTCTGGGACTCCGGAGCCTTTAAGTCCCAATCCAGTTAGAACAAAGGAATCGAACCGATCCGGCGCCACTCGCTCTGCAGTAAGAACCGTGTTTTCTGCCGATCCCCCAGGATCAAGACGGGTGATGATATGAAGAATCTTAGGTCTGGTCATGGTTTCGGTTTTTCCGGATTTTCTGATAATAGAACGTTGTAATTTAAGAAAAATTTCGGAATTAATCAGTAATATGAGGAACACACCGCTTATTATGGTAAAGGAGCAAAGGCGAAAGGGCAAAGCCTGGCATGGGCATCTCGCCCATGAATGGACAAAGCGTAGCCTGGGCGTCTCGCCCATGAACGGGCAAAGCGTAGCCTGGGCGTCTCGCCCATG
>CAZCRQ010000108.1:0-9068 GCA_964501095.1 uncultured bacterium
TCGTAAAAAGAGCTTCGGATCAAGTCCTAGTTTATCCACCTGGCTGCGGATATAGGAGAGTCCGGCTTGCGCGGATTCCTTCATTATATCGCCAAGCTGTCCGGTCATGATCAGTTTTTCTCTACCCGGCATAATCCGTACTTGGATTTTAAGCACATCACCACCCACCGGAGTCCATGCCAGCCCAATCACCGTCCCCACTCGCGGCTCATGATCCAACTTGCTGTGATGATGGATGGGAATGCCGATCAACGGTTTCAACTGACGTGGACCGATCTTTGTCACTGTCGCCGTCTCTTTCATTACTTTTTTCTTCGCCAGTCGGCGGCACATCTTGGCGAGGTGACGCTCCAGCTCACGCACCCCCGCTTCTCGTGTATAGTCTTCGATTATCTTCAGTATAGATTCGCGGCTGAATTCGACCTCATCCGGCTCCAATCCATGCTCTTTCATCTGTTTGGGGATGAGAAAGTGACGTGCGATCTGGAGTTTCTCCTCGGTCAAATAACCCGGCAGTTCGATGATCTCCATTCTATCCTGCAAGGGCAGTGGGATACCGTGACGAGTGTTAGCTGTAGTAATGAACATCACCTGGCTCAGGTCGTATTCAATTTCGAGGTAATGGTCGGAAAACATGGAGTTCTGCTCTGGATCAAGTACCTCTAAAAGAGCCGAAGAGGGATCGCCGCGGAAATCCATGGACATTTTGTCGATTTCATCCAAAAGGAAGAGGGGATTGACCACGCCGGCTTTTTTCATCGATTGCAGGATGCGACCGGGTTGGCTGCCGATGTAGGTACGACGGTGACCTCTGATTTCAGCTTCATCACGGATGCCGCCAAGACTGACCCGGACAAATTTTCGATTCAAGGCGCGTGCGATGCTGCGTCCCAATGATGTTTTTCCGACTCCGGGCGGTCCAACAAGACATATTATCGGTCCTCGCATCTTTTTGACCAATTGTAAGACCGCAAGATGCTCAAGGATACGTTCTTTAGGCTTACGTAAACCGTAATGATCTTGTTCAAGAATTTCCTCCGCCCGTACCAGATCATGTCGATCACGTGTTTTCTTCGTCCACGGCAGGGCGAGAATCCAGTCGACATAATTACGGATTACGCTGGCTTCTGGCGACATAATCGGCATGTTTTTCAGCTTGTCCAGCTCTTCTTCCACTTTTGCCTGCGCTTCCGGAACCAACTGTGCTTTCTCGATTTTATCCTGATATGCCAGTATGTCGCCCCAGTCCTCCTCCGATTCTTCACCCAATTCTTTTTTAATCGCTCGAAGCTGTTCCTGTAGAAAATAGGTACGCTGGGAACTCGTGATCTTTTCCCGCACTTGCCCCTCTATCGAGCGTTCGACCTGCAGCACTTCAATTTCATGAGCCAATTGCGCCGCGATCTCGAGGAACTGCTCAAAGGTAGTCTCAGCTTCCAATATCTTCTGCTTGCGACTGTAGGAAATGGTCAGATGAGCGGCGATAAAATCCGAGAGACGCTGGGGATCGGTGATCGTTTCCGCGGTAAAAAGCAACTCATCCGGGACGTTACGATTTAAAGGCACATAATCACGAAAGAGGCTGAGGGCATGACGCATCGCTCCTTCCAAACGAATGTCCTTGCGTTTAGGCGAGATGATCAGCTTCAGTTTTCCGCTGAGATAATTGTCACTCGTCTCCGAACTCAAGACTTTCGCTCGCACCAATCCCTCGACCAGCACTTTGACCAAACCGTTTGGCAGTTTCAAAACCTGGACAATCTTCACCACGATCCCGATTTTATACAGGTCATCGAAGGCGACCTCATCCTGGGTGGGATCACGCTGGGTGAGGAGTAAAAGCAACCGCTCGTTCATCATCGCCGCTTCAATCGCTCGAAGCGTCGCCTCCCTACCAACAAGAAGCGGGAAGATCATGTGAGGGAAGATGACCTGATCTCGCACCGGAAAGATGGGGAGTGTCTGGGGAATCTGCGGAAGTGAATCGTCTGGTTCGATCATATTTCTATTCCCTGTTTTCCGTGGTTAATCGATTTACTGCTTCTTCAACAATCGCTGATAGAGTTCGGCATGGTCGGGATCCATCGAAGCGATTTTACTCAAAGATTTAAACTCTTCCATTTCTGCAAGAGCATTGGCGTAATTGTAGTAATTAATATCGAAGAACCGTTGAAAACGTTTTTCGGGTATTTTATCAAGCTGCTTTATAGCGTAAATAAGGTATTTTTTCGCTGTATCACGGTCGCGTTCGTCATAATAAAGCCATTCCCCGGTATAATAGAGGAAATTCAGGTAGCGGAAATGATCATTTTCCGGATTGATATAATCTTCCAGCCATTCCAGACGTTTATCCCAACCATTGAAATAGCGGCTGGAGAAACTCGCCGCCTGGCAGATTTGACGTGCGGTGTTAAAATATGGATTTCCGCCAAATTTCTTTACCTTATCAAATTCATATCCCAGGATCATCTGGACATAGTAATCGATGAGACTGCGATACGGATCAAACTGCAGGGAATAAGTCAGCTGCACCCCGGGATCGATAGTGAAATCCCAACGTTTATCGCTGAACTGAGCATCCTTACGATTGGAAACCGTGATTACCGCCGAGTAGCGATTCTCGAAACTGATTGCCTGGACCTGCTCGAAAACGATATTCAGATCCAGATAACAATCATAGCCATAGTCATCCGGAGCCCAGTCATTGCCATTTATATAGGCTTCGGTGATATTTTCCAGATTGACCAGGAGATTGCGATGCTCCTGCGTCAGACGTTCTGTGTCGATGGTAATTTCCCCGATCAATCGTTGAGCCTGTACAGGATACCCGGATAAGCCGAGAAGACAGACTGAGAAAAGGAAGATCATTACTCGATGTATTTTCATAGTTTTCTACATCTCCCTATAAAACCATCCCACCACCAAGACGCTAAATCACCAAGACATTAAAAACAATGAATAATTACTCTTTCGAGGTATCAATCTCGATCAGTTCATTGGTTTATTCCACCATTGTATCGCTATCCGTGTGAATAGGATTATTCTCAGCCGGAGGTTTTTTATGTCCCATGATTTTCTGGCGTATTCCCTTATAATCTATCAATAATGTAACCACTTGTTTGGATTCGCCCTGAATGCCAAGATCTTTTTCATTTAAAAGCAATTTCATATCGCTGGCGCTGCCAAGGACGATTTTTAATAAGGAGTCAGCATGAAAAATGCGACGCATGTTCGGACTGAGAACGATATCAGCTATCGCCACCGTGTCGCCATCAAGATAGAGACGCAGGTAACAGGTGTCCAGGGCGATCGTTTCCAGAGTCAAAGGTGGTAAATTTGTCATCAAACCGCGGCTTTGCTTCCGTTCGGGAGCTAGGCTGTCTTCCGGGAGAGAGTTTACTTGGTTTGAATGCTCCTGAACCACCTGATCAAAAGAGATCTCCTCGACCGGTTCCTTTTTTATCCCAATAATTATTAACCATATTATCATTATAACAAAAATAGAACCAACAATTCCCATAATCCAATAGAGCATGGTTGCCGGAATCTGACTGAAAAAAGCTTGTACAATCTCGAAAAAATCATGCGCTATGCTCCTCTGCGGTCGATGGTATTCGCTTACTCCTCTTGTAGTATAATGACGTGTTCGCGGCAAAGATTCTGACTCTTCCGCAATGGCTGCTTTTTTCTTTGCCTGAAACAGTTCATCATATATTTTGTCAAATTCCACTATTACATCAGCGACCTTCATTCCAACTACTTGTGCATAAGTACGAAGGAAGGAGCGAATGTAAGGACGAGGCAGAAAATCCCATTCACCATTCTCTAATTTCTGTAAATAAGCTACTGAAATTTTACTTTTTTCGGAGACACGGTTCAGATCAAATTCCCGGCATTCACGTGCATCTTTAAGTTCTTTACAAAATTTTTCGAGTTGGTCCGGCACGATATTCTCATCCATAAACAACATCATCTCAAGGATTGCTAGCCAGCCATTCCTGAAGAATGGCGATTATTTGAGGTAATGGTAATCCAACAACATTAAAATAGCAACCTTCAATACGATCGACAAAGACGCCGCCCACTTCCTGCATCCCATAGCTTCCGGCTTTATCGAGGGGCTCCCTTGTCTGAACATAATCATGGATTTCCTCATCTTCCAATCTGCGGAAGTGAACACGTGTGGTTTCGACATGTTGGGCAGTATGATTGTAGTCAATCCATCGCAAGGTAAAACCGGTCAAGACCAGATGCCACCGATTGGAGAGAATCCGAAGCATCTCCTTTGCCTCCGCAGAATTTGTGGGTTTGCCGAGCAACAGGTCATCCACCAGCACAATAGTATCCGCTGCCAGTAGAATTCCGCTTTCCACTTGAGGAAGAACGGCTTCTGCTTTTCGGCAAGCGTTTTTCAGAACCGATTGTGCAGGTGAGAGATGGTCATGTTTCTCTACAATGTCTGCCGGTATAACACGTGGATCAAGGCCTATCTGTCTCAACAGGTGCAGCCGTCTGGGGGAGGCAGAAGCAAGTGTCCAAGGAATTTTTTGCCATCTCATTTCAGCCAGGATCCCAAGAAAATCGCCACTATCCCGGGCAGCATCACACATTTCAGCCACTTCTGCAACTTGCGACACGACATTCTTTTAGGACAGGCGATCAGTGATCCTGACCAGAACGCCAGGGGCAAAGCGACGAAAAGTCCCGCCACGATTAGATAAGATAAGCTCAGACGACCGGAAAAATAAGGCGTTGGAATGGCGACTGCGGTGATGAACATTAGGAAACCACTGATTCTCAGGGCGACGTCAGAAGATGTCGCCAAGGGGAATGTCTGTTTTCCGGCATGTTCATCTCCTTGGTAATCTTCAACATCTTTTATGATTTCGCGTATAAAATGCACCGGCGCGGCGAGCAGAGCGGGCAAAAATCCTTGCTGGATGTCGCCGCCTGCTAAAGCGCCGAAAAGAAACGACGCCGCGGCAGTGATCGACACTATCAAATTGCCAAGCAGGAGCGTGGCTTTCAACTTGTAAATATAAATCTGCAGGATGAGCGTGATTACGCTGGAAAACAGTAGAAATTTAATTCCGAGGAGAAGTGCTATCCCATTGCCGATCACGAGAAACAACCAACCGGCATACTTTGCAGTCGAGGTTTTGATCAATCCGGCTGGCAAGGCGCGCTGGGGTGTGTTGATGGAATCTTCGACAACATCGAGAACATCATTCAAAGCGTAAGTTCCCGCGGCGATCAGGCACGCACTCGCGGCGGAAAGAAGAATCACGGTCAACCGCATTTCATATCCATTTAGGTAGACAAGCATGCCTCCAAGGATGACCGCGATGACAGTCAGGAGCAGGTTGATCGGTCGAATCAGTCGTATAAATGCAATTAGTTTCATAAGGGCGATATTACAAATTCTGTTTCAACAATCCTCTCAAGCACCCTCGAGGAGGAGTAAGTCGGTTTTAGTGACAAAAGCAGATGGTAACAACCGGGTGGCAGTGGTTGGGGGATTTTAGACTTATCCGCCATACGAGACAGCGTTCTCCATCGCTCTTTTTCCTGCGACAGATACCAGGTTATCTGTTGCATTCCTGCCGCACGAGTGATCTGATGCTGGCGGATCATATCCCCTTTACCATCCAAAATTTTCATTTCCAGGCGAGTGCGTTCGGTGAAACCGATTTCTAAAGTAAGGCTCTTTCCCTCTGATTCCATAGTCAACTTTGGTTCAGAAATCAGATCGGTTCCCACCCAAAGGTAATGCGCGCCGTTCTGTTCGGCAATAAAAGTCTGCCCGAAGCGTCGCCAGATGCAGATGCCGGTCGGTCCCCCGAACCGTGTCCTCCCTTTGCCTCTTTGACCCCATTGGGAAAGTAATTTGAGAGAAGGGTCGAATTTTAGAATCACAGCATTGGCGCTATCGGTTGCAATAATGTCATGATAAATATCTATATCCAAATGTCCAACGTAAGGGTTGTTTAACCCTACATCCTTGACCAGGTCAGTTTGGCGGATGATTTTGCCGGTGAAGTCGACTTTGCTTAATCTCCTTCCGCCCTGGTCAACAACAACGAAATACTCCTCCGACGGACGTGACCAGGGATCGCTTTTATCCACGGCTGCCAAGCCTGTTGGACGGTCGAAACCGGAGATGACATTCAAGAAGACGCCGCTAGTGTCGAAGAGGAAAACCTGCCCCAGTTCAGCATCTGCCGCCAATACCTTTCCACCTTTTGTCACTTCTATACCACGCGGCAATTTTAATTGTACAATTCCGCGAGCGCCAAAATCACCTTCGTAAGTCAAAATTCCGTTACGATTGCGCAGCTTGACGATCCGATGATTTCCGGAATCGGTGACAAAGACCAAACCATCTACAGTTGCGGTCACATCCCAGGGCGAATTCAAACGCGCCGCGCCCTTCTCATCATAACCATACAATCCGATAGAGGTCATCGACTTATTGTAGATCAAGGAATTTTCACCGTTGTTCACACCGTAGACAGTCACTTCGTCATCATCGCTGGTTTTATTCGGATCATCCGTTTTCACCAATCGCACCACCGCCAGTCCTTGAGGATTGATGAAAGTCGCCTTGCCCAGGGTGAAAAAGGTCAGATGAACCTGAGTCGCCCGAACGATACCCCAGGTGTGTTTCCAAGGCGGGTAGACCCAGGTGGTGTGGTCGTCTTCATAAAGATCGGCTTTGTCTTTACGGAAGAATGGGATAGCGAGCAGGATGAAAGAAGATATTGCGACTATGAAAAGTGAACAGCATAAAATCATCCCGAGACGTGATGTTTTGGTGTGATATTTTAACTGAAATTTCATATTGTTAGAATTAAGTAGAGATTCTTCACTTCGTTCAGAATGACAATCTATTTAATGCACATTTCATTTGCCGTTTGTATCTTTTAGTAACGCAAGCAATAATTTCTCCCCGCTTTCCTTGCTGAATCCGGGGATCTCGGCGATTTGCGCAGGAGTGGCGGATTTCAAACGCTTGAGCGAACCGAAATGTTTCAACAGGGCAGCGGCTTTCGCTTCTCCGATGCCAGAAAGCGAGGTCAGAGTAGTGGAGACCGTCGATTTGCGGTGCAATTTCCGATGAAAAGTGACGGCGAAACGGTGCGCCTCATCCCGTATCTTCATCAATAATTTCAGTGCGGAAGATGTTTTTGGCAAGGTGATCGGACCTCCCTGACCGGGTAGATAAATTTCTTCAAATCTTTTTGCCAGACCGATGGCAGTCAGTTTTTGCAGTCCCAGTTCATCAAGAACACGACGGGCGGCATTCAATTGACCAATCCCGCCGTCGATCAGCACCAAGTCCGGCAAAGTCTGACGTTCTTTTAACAATCGCCGATAGCGTCTGCCAACCACTTCCTGCATTGAAGCGAAATCATCTATCCCTTCGACCGTTTTGATTTTATAATGCCGATATTCCTTTTTCACCGGTCGAGCGTTATAGAAATGCACCATAGATGCCACCGGATCGGCACCAAAGAGGTTAGAATTGTCGAAGCACTCAATCACTTGCGGGAGTTCAGCAAGCTGGAGTACCTCTTTTAATTGAGCGAGACTATGCGGGGTGCGATCGCGCTGATCTCTCGCCAGACGGTGCTCATCAAGAAGAAGCCGGGCGTTCTGTTTCGCCAGCTCAAGCAGACGCACCCGTTCTCCGCGCTGGGGAAATTCAATATGAACTTTTCGCCCGCGTTTCTCACTTAGAAAATCCTCCAGCAGTTGTTGCTCTTCCTCAATCAGGGGATCAGGCAGCAGAATTTTCTCCGGCGGGATGCGAGTCGCGGGAAGATAATAATCCGCCAGGTAACGCACCCATATTGTATCCGGATTCTCCTCGCCAACATGTGAGAGATGAGAATGCTGACGTCCAACCAACCTCCCCGAACGAATCCGCATCACGGTGATGCAGGCGTCGCGATCCTCCTGAGCCAATCCGAAAACATCACGATCGTCGGTATCAAGCGATTGGATATGCTGACGTTTGCAAAGTGATTGAATCGCCGCGAGCTGGTCGCGAACACGTGAAGCTTCCTCAAATTTCAGCTCCTTCGCCAGGTTTCGCATTCGTGTTTCCAGCAGTTCGACCAGTTCATGTTCTCTGCCGTTGATGGTCTGGATAAGCGTCTGAATGCCTTGATGATATCTCTCCTCGGTAACTTTCCCCTCGCATGGACCCTCGCAGTTATCGATATGATATTCCAGGCACACTCGATGTACCTTTCTTTTGATGGAGGCTTCGTTGATCCGTAAATTGCAGGTACGTACTTTGCAAGCCTGAAGAAGCGCTTTAAGGGTATCTTTGATCTGGGTGACATCGGTCAGGGGTCCATAGTATTTTGAGCCGTCCTCTTTGGGATTTCGGGTCAGGAAGATGCGGGGAAACGGTTCATGGGTCACTTTCAAGTAGGGATAAGTGCGGTCGTCATGGACATCGATATTGAAACGTGGGTGATGACGTTGGATAAGGTTCGCTTCCAGCACCAGAGCTTCGATCTCGCTGCGAGTGACAATCACCTCAAGATCGTGAATACGAGAGACAAGAAGCTCGTACTGGTAACGTCCGTCATCCCGTCCGGAAAAATAGCTGCGCACTCGATTGCGCAGGATTTTCGCTTTCCCAACGTAGATAATTTTGTTTTTATTATCCTTAAACAGGTAACAACCAGGCTCCCGAGGCAGGATTTCCAACTTCTCAGCAAGGCTTAATTTTGACTCTAGGATTATGGTTGGTTCTGTCTGTTCTTGCATGGTTTTTTATCCTATATCGTCAGTATTTCACAGCAGATAACCAAGCATTATTTTAACTTCTTCACCGGCTATCCGAAAATGAAAAAACTCGCTGGTGGAGTCATTCATGCAAAGCCGGGGGTGAGGGGTGAGGGGTAGCGTAAGCCTCCGTGCTTGCAAGGGGGATTGGTTGTGAGGGGTAGCGTAAGCCTCCGTGCTTGCGAGAATGGGTGAAGAGTGAGGATTGAGGGGTAGCGTGAGCCTCCGTGCTTGCGAGGGGGATTGGTTGTGAGGGGTAGAGTAAG
>CAZCRQ010000109.1:0-9017 GCA_964501095.1 uncultured bacterium
TCGCTGATGGTAGCATGGGCGTCCCGCCCATGAACGGGCGAGACGCCCGTTCCACGTTTAGCGACACGTTTAGCGACACGTTTGGCGCAACGGAAATAACGCTGCGACCAACCGGTCTGCCCTACCTGGTGCTGATGAACCTGACCGATGAGCTTGCTGCCCTGGAACCGTCGATTTTGGATGTGTTTGACGGGGATTTGCGGGTTGGACGGGCGTTTGTTCCCCCGCCTGATTCCCCGGACGACGGGGCGTGCGGGCTGCCTGAGGTTGCTTCGCTGCGCTCGCAAAGACAAGTTGTCCCGGTCACCGCTTGGCAGGGGGCGCCCGAATATAACCTCCCCGGATTCATCCCCGGCGATCCAATCACGGTAAAAGCGCTGGGGTCGGATGGTGGAATTCTGGCGGAAATGACCACTTTGCAGGAAAAATTCGGCGATGGCGCTTATGCTGAGATCACCATGGACGGTTCCACTTTGACCATAAAAGCTGTGCCGTCTGAATTTACAGTCGGTAACGCCTATCCGAATCCATTCAATCCGACGATGACAGTATCTTTGGCGCTGCCGCAGTCGGGGGAGGTGACAACCGAATTGTACAATCTTCTCGGACAAAGTGTCTTTCGGATGAATCGTTTTTATGCCGCCGGTCAGCACCGCTTCGACTTCGACGCTTCCGCAATCGGTCAGGAATTGGTCAGCGGGATGTATTTCCTGCAAGTTCGATTTGATGACCAGATCCGTACCCAAAAGGTGATGCTTCTCAAATGAAAAAATTATGTTGTGGTGTCAGCCGTCCTCGGCTGACACCACAAGCATACCACAAGCAGAATACTGAATGGGAATGATATAAAAGACAATAATGACGGAGGCGAAAAATGAATTTTAAGCGCTTCTCTATTTTACTCATTATGTTATGGTTACTCATCGCCACAGTTGGGATTCGGGCGGAAAATTCTTCTCCAGCAACCGAAGCCACCGGATCATACCTCCTCGAGGCTTATCATCCATCCGGCATAAGTCTGGCAAAGAAATATCTTGCCGGTACACGAATCGCCTTGCCGCGCGAGTTCCATCAATACGGCAATCCAATCTTGGAGCTGGATGAATGGGGTTTCCTGCAGAGTATAAGTAATTCGCTGAGCATACCTCCCGGAGACCATTACGCGATCCGTATCGATGCCGCATCCAGACATTTACAGGAAATCACCCCGCCAATAAATTTCAGTCCCCTCTGCCGGGAGGCGATTGAACGTGTTCCACATTGGCTGCGGTATGATTTCATCGACAACCTGCGTTTGTTTGGCAATATGGATTACCTGCGTGATATTTTCGCCGAACTCCTTCTCAACACCCAAGATCCTTATGTCGATGAGATGGCGTTTGTAATGGCGCATCTTTCACCCTCCATGCTCACCGGCGGGGCGATGAACACCGATTTCGAACTGCTGGTGGAGAACATCCAGGATGTTTATGCCGCCGATGAATATCTCGAATACGTGCAGATCAACGATTACGGCAGCTCTCTGGACGATGACTACTGGTCGACTGTGGAATACAGCATCCGCACCGCCGAGGGGGACACGGTGCAGATCGAAATTGACCGTGAACTATACTACTGGTATATAGTCCACCCGCGGATTACCGATGAAGTACCGCGCTACATCGATCCCACGAACGGACGGGCGATTCAGCCTCCCGACGGTCGCTTCTGGCGCAATTTCTTCCTCAATGAACCCGATGACGGCTATCAATCGCTGCGGGAGATACTCGAAGGCTGCGAAATCATGTACGGCAACCTCTGGAACGACAATGGCGAAGGTAATGGCGCAGTTGGGGCTGTCACTCGTTGGATACGTGAGGTGATGGTGTTTGATTCCGGTGCGGAGCGTCCAATCCAGCCGGTACGCATTTACGCGCTTCACATGGGCAGATGCGGCGAGCACCAGGACATCACGGCGGCGGCAGCGCGGGCGGCGCTGATTCCCTGTCTCGGAACCACTTCCATCACCGAGGATCATGTCTGGGATGAATTCTGGGATGGGACACGTTGGAAAACCTGGGAGCCGGTCAATAACTACATTGGCGACTCCCTCGCTTACCAGCGTTGGGGCAAGCATTTTCCCGCTTTGTTCGATTGGCGTCCCGATGGTTGGATCTGGACGGTTACCGACCGCTATCATTCAAATACCACCACCCTTGATATTCAAATTCTCGATACTCACGACAATCCGGTCGATGGCGCGCGGGTAAAGATGCTCAGCGATTACCTCTACGGCGGTCTGCAAATCGCCACCTGCGGCTGGACTGACTCTGAAGGGCGGGTGAGCTTCACCATCGGCGGAGGACGTGATATCTACCTCAATATCTCCAGCCCTCTGGGAAATTATCCTATCGATCCCAATGGCGGTGTGCTGGTCATCGAGGATAGCGACACCGATCTCGAGTACGTTTGGATTTACAATTACAATAACCAGATTCAGCTTGTGACTCCAGAAGAGGCGCCCGATCCGGTCGATCCGCTCAACCGCTATCATCTTACGATAAACTATGAGATGCTCAATGAAGCCACTCACGGGCAGGTCTTCAGCCAGGCGGATTTTGTTGCTGAAGTCGGGCAGGGATCGCTCGATTTCTTTATCTGCGATGCGGAGAATTATACTCAGTTTGAAGCGGATGAAGAGTTCACCGCCTATTCCATTCTCGAAATGACCGACACCGGTGTAATCGACTTCACCATTCCCGATGAAGGGACGTGGTTTGTAGTCGTAAACAATGACAACAGCTTGACCAACTTTCAACGGGTGTCACTCTCCACAGACTTCTATATGTTTTACACGGACGAACTCGTTCATTTTGAGCCGGTTGATCCGACAGGGATGCCGTTTGCTATTGTCGTTGACGAAGCAACTCTCGATGGAGACCTACTTTTGCCTGGAGATGAAATTGCAATATACGATATGGAGCCCATGCATGGTCTCGAAGAATTATGTGTAGGAGCAGTTGTCGTTGATGGAAATTACCCGCTGGTAATGATCGCCTGGCAAATGGATATGCCTGCGGATATTCCTGGCTATATTCCCGAAAATGAGATGTTCTTTAGGATCTGGAGTGCTGAGGAAGATGGGGAATATGCTGCGACTGCCGATTTCATTATCGGTGATGGATTGTTTCACCATATCAATGATGTGCCGTTTAATGAGATCACCTTGGAGTCCTACCGCACTTACACCATGACTCTGCCATTGCGGGGTAATTATTTCGAGCTGATCTCGTTCTATGTCCAGCCGCCTGATCTCGATGGTCAGGAGGTTTTTCGCGATGTGCCTCATCTGGAAATTGTGTACCGTGATGATGGCAGCGTCCTGGTTCCCCCATTGCTCACTTTCGACATCGACTTGCGCGAAGGGTACCAGGTTTTTTGCAGTGGACAGTCGGAGTTGACCACGGTGGGTTTGCCGGTCGATGCAGGAATGGAGTTCGAGCTGTCAGCGCGTTGTTGGAACTGGCTTGGTTATCCTTTCCGACATCCGCTGCCAGTGGAACAGGCACTGTCGGAAATTGGAGATGAGGTCGAAATTCTGATGAACGATGAGGGGCGCTTATGGCTGCCGGGATTTTTAAACACCCTTGGCAACTTGCAGCCCGGCGAAGGTTACATGGTGTATGTTTCTCAGGATGTGACATTCCATTATAATAATGAACCGCGGCGAGTGGTGGCGACTGGTGAGAGTTTTACGGCACTCCCCAAAGTATCCGGGGCGCCGCGAGCAACTGGACTGCCCTATCTTGTGCTGGTAACCTTGTCCGATGACTTGCAGGCAATGAATCCTTCCACCATCGAGGTTTATGACGGTGCTGCTTTGGTGGGCAAAGCACTGATCGAAGAGGCTTCCGGTTCTATTCCCGTGATCGCCTGGCAAGGCAGTCCCGAGCATAACCTTGATGGGTTTACACCGGGTAATTCCATTCAGGTTACACTCCAACATTCCGACGGCGTGTCAATCCCGCTTGAGCAAATGAACGAAGCTCGATTTGGAGAGGGAGCTTATGCGTCGATTATGTTGGAAGCGGGCGCATTAGTGAAGCAATTTACAGTGAGACCAGGTTATCCGAATCCATTCAATCCTATGGTGACGATCCCCTTTGAACTTCCATCGTCCGGAGAGGTTACAGTTACAGTATTTAATCTACTCGGACAGCTAGTTTACACTTCGACAAATACATTTCAAGCAGGTTTACACTCCTTCACGTTTGATGCCAACCAGGCAGCGATGGAGCTGGTCAGTGGGGTGTATTTCGTTCAAGTGGCTTATAATGGGCAGTCACAGGTTCAGAAGTTGATGCTATTGAAATAATTAACAGGGATAGACAGGATGGTCAGGATAGCGGTGTGATCATGAAAAATACCTTATTGTTCCTTTTGGGACTTGCTCTCCTGAGTGCCGGCATCCCAGCCTTTGCCCAACCCGCTTTGAGCGGCGAACTCTCAGGAGAATTGGGACCAGGGACGTTTATTGTCGATGGCGACTGCTTTGTAAATGAGGATGCCACTCTGGAAATCCTCGCCGGCAGCGAACTCAATTTCATCGGCGCATTTAACTTCACCGTGCTCGGGGAGCTGACAGTGAACGGGACAGCGGAGAATCCGGTCGTCTTCACCACGGATCTCGAGGATAATCCCTCAGGCTGGGCGGGCATTCGCTTTTACCAGGGAGCGCTTCCATCTTCTCTCACCCATTGTCATATCGAGCATGCTATCGCCGACGGCATCGCTCCCGATTGTTTCGGTGGCGGAGTATATCTTAACCGTTGCGATGTCGTGTTTGATCATTGCGAATTTCATCACAACACCGCACGTTACGGCGGCGGGATTTACTGCTATGTCAGTGATCCTGTATTCAATTCCTGCCGGTTCAGTGATAATACAGCGACTGAGCTGGGTGGAGCGGTGTACGCCTCCTCATCCACTTTCACCTTCGATCATTGCGTCCTAGCGAGTAACAGCGCCGCAGAGGGCGGAGGGGTATACGCATTCCTCTCCGACATTACCCTGTCCCAATGTACGCTTTATGGAAATCGGGCGAATATCGGGGCGGGAGCTTACAATCGAAGAAGTTCATATTATTTGGTAAATTGCATTGTCGCCGGTTGCGAAAGGGGAGAATCGCTATATGCCGGGGAAGTCCCCTATTATCGCGTGAACAACTGTGATTTTTTTGCGAATGTTGAAGGCAATATCGGCGGCGAAGGCTGGCACCCTGGCATCGGACTCATTTTACGAACCAATCCCAACGGTGATCCCTGCGACTTCTTCTACAATATCTTTCTCGATCCGATGATGGCGAATCCGGATCAAGGGGATTTTCGTCTCGTTCTGAACAGTCCCTGCATTGATGCCGGTGATCCCACTTTGCCTCTTGATGAGGACGGCACCGTCTCCGACATCGGGGTGTTCTACTTCGATCAGAGCGGTGAGCAGCCCATACGGCTCCTGATCCCGCTGCGAGGGAATTACTTCGAATTGGTCTCCACCTGCACTGCCCCGCCTGACCTGAATGCCCAATCTGTTTTTTCCGGAATTCCCAATCTGGCAATTGTCTACCAGGATGATGGTGGCATCTTCATACCGCCAGGAACAAACACAATCGGAGATATCGACCTCACTGAAGGATACCAGATTTTTTGCACCAGCCCTTCCCGATTGTTGATCGAGGGCAGCCTGGTCGATCCGGCAATGGAATTCACCTTACAGGCAAATCGTTGGAATTGGCTTGCCTACCCATTTCCCTATGATCTCCCAGTGGATCAGGCGCTGGAGCCGATTGCCGAGGTGGTGGAGATTCTTCTTGATGACGAAGGAAACCTCTGGATTCCTGGCGTCCTGAACACACTGCATAATCTTTCGCCCGGCAGAGGTTACCTGGTGTTTGTGAACGAGGATATGGTTTTTCAATATCAACCGCAAAGACGCTAAGGAGCAAAGACACAATAAATACTTATTTATCTTTACTCCTTAGCGTCTTTGCGGTTAGGATTTTTATACTTCCCAACGTTTGAGACGATCGCGGATATTTTTTTCCGACATTCCTAGCATTCGTGCGGCTTCGCTGCGGTTGCCTCCGGCTGCCTTCAATGCCTTCATAACTTCATGTTTTTCAAAATTCTCCAAGCGATCAAACAGAGGCAAAGTGGAATCATCTCCTGGGAAATAGCCACAGGTTTTTGGGTGGATTTCGCTTCGCACTTGAAGTGGTAGGTCTTCCGGTAATATCACTTGACCGCGGCATAAAACTACTGCGCTTTCAAGTGCATTTTCCAGCTCCCGAACATTGCCATTCCAGGTCTGTTTCATCAACAGGTCCATCGCCAGGGGATCTACTCCGGCGATGGTTTTTGAGTTTATCGATGAATAATGTTTCAAAAAATGATCCACCAAGGGAGGAATATCTGCCTTGCGTTCTCGCAATGGGGGGAGGTGAATGCGCACCACGTTCAAACGGTAGTAGAGATCCTCACGGAAACGTTTCTCTCGAATTTCTTGTTCCATATTACGATGTGTCGCGGCAATTACGCGGACATCGATCTCAATCGCCGCGCTGCCTCCTACCCGCTCGATTTTCCCTTCCTGAAGCACGCGTAATAATTTAACCTGAGCGACCAACGGCATGTCGCCAATCTCATCGATAAATAGCGTGCCGCCTCGCGCCCGTTCAAATTTTCCCAGGTGACGGGCGATGGCGCCGGTGAAGGAACCCTTTTCGTGCCCGAAAAGTTCATTCTCGATCAATGTTTCCGGAATGGCGGCGATGTTTACGGGGATAAATGGAGCATCTTTGCGTGTGCTGGCGTCATGTATTGCCCGTGCCACCATCTCCTTGCCGGTGCCCGATTCGCCGATGATCAGCACCGACGCCCGTGCGGTCGCCACTCGGGCAACCAGACCTAAAACCCGACGCATCTCTTCCGATTGTGCGATAATTCCTTTAAAACGGGTTTCGCCAAGCCGCGCTCGTAATTCCAGATTCTCTTCATACAGGTGTTTTCGCTCGAGCGCCCGCTGAAGATGAACACTCAGCGGCTCCAAATCCACCGGTTTTGTCAGGAATGTATAAGCGCCCTTCTGCATCGCTTCGACTGCGGTGTCGATCGAGCCATAAGCTGTCATCACTATCACTTCAATCAATGGATTGATACGCTTGATTTCGGAGAGCAACTCGAGCCCGCTCATCTCCGGCATTCTCTGGTCGGTAAGAACCAGATCGAGGGATTCTCGTTTCAACAAGTCCAAGGCAATACTTCCCCGATCTGATTCCAAAACCTCATAATTTTTTTTCCTGAGGTATCCCGCCAGCATTTTACGCTGCGGTGCTTCATCATCCACCAGGAGAATGCGATAGTTGCTCATTGTAATAAGTGCCTTTAATTTCTTAGATGAGTAAGGGCTGCCTTGATGCAAAGACAGCCCTCAGAATAATACCCATAGGACTTATGAAGACCTATATGTCCC
The DNA here is from genome assembly GCA_964501095.1 of uncultured bacterium. GTDB lineage: Bacteria > Electryoneota > Electryoneia > Electryoneales > Electryoneaceae > CAZCRQ01. Next base: position 7,507 of record CAZCRQ010000109.1, read on the forward strand.
CTACGACCTATAAATCTTTACGCCTTTTCTGTGATCACCCCTTTTTGCAAATCGAACATCATGGCGATTTCCCCGAGTTCGCCATAACGGTTTTTCGCTACGTTCAGGCGTAGAGCGCGTGGCGAAAGGCTGTCCTCCAGGTGACGCATCCGTTCAGTTCCGCGGATATTTTCACGTAAAAGTAAAGCTGTATCCGCCGAGAATTCCAACTCGCCGCTCTCTTTCAAATCCTTGATCGTGGGATCGTCATACCCTTCACGTGTCAAACTGGAGATCACCAGCACCGGCGCATCGAGACGGAACGCCATCTCGCGCAATTCACCCACCAGAGTAGCGACAATATGTCCGAATTCCCCCGTTCTCTGCCGCAAGGACGCCCAGCGCTGCAAATAATCGATTATGATCAGGCAGGTATTGGCTTTGGAATGACGCCGCATTGCCTGACGTGCCAACGATTCCAACGTTGCTGCTTCCAAACGCGATGAGCCCTCCACCATGTGAAGATTTGCCAGGATGTCTTTGTACCTCTCGTAAGTATCCTTAAGTTGCTCGTACTCATCATCGTTGAATTTTCCATCCGCGTATTTCTTCATCGTTAAACCAGACATCTGGCAGAAGGCTTTGAGTGTCAAACGCCAAAGCACTTCATCGAAGGTGACATAGAGCACCGGAATGCCCTGCTGAGCGACTTTCGACCCGATTTGCAGGCAGAGAGTGGTTTTGCCCAGACCAGGCGATCCCGCCATCAGGTGCAATGCCGGTTGCAGTCCGCCAAGCATGTTGTCCATGCGCGCCAAACCGGTGGACATGCCAAAGCCTTCACCACGCCGACGTTCTACATCTAATAAAACTTCGCTGAACAATGTCGATACAGACAACGCTTTATCCGAACGCTGATCTCTCATTAAAGCCTGGACTCGGTTTATCTCGCTCTGCATCCGGGTTAAAATCGCATCGGAAGTCAAATCATCGCGTACTAAGTCCTTCTCGAGGTTTCGCGGCAAACGCGCCAATTGCCGTTTCTGCCAATATTCAAAGAGAGTCCGCGCTGCCTCTACTGCGTCTCCAATCGGATCCCATTCTTCCAACTTGGGCATGGGACGATTTTCTTCATAAGCTGATGTAATCTCATTATATGCGTGCAGTGTTTCCTTGACCGTGAATACATCCGGGGTTAAAAGGCTTTTCACTGCATAATAAGCTGATGGGTCCAAAGCCAAAGCGGCAAGAAGCGATCGCTCCAGGTTGAGATCCGATTTCGTGAGCAGTTCCTTTGCATATTCTAAGTCTGGCATCTCCAGTCTCCACGTAATGTTATACTTGATCTTTTCTCCTAAACTGCTCACTATACAAATGAAATAATGAGCTGTCAATGATAAGAAAGAGACAATGGGAGTTGATCCAAGTCTCTGAATACCTCATGTAACTACTAAAGAGGGGTAGCGTAAGCCTCTGTGCTTGCGAAGCGTAAACCTCCGTGCTGACGCGAGGGGTAGCGTAAGCCTCCGTGC
>CAZCRQ010000110.1:0-9013 GCA_964501095.1 uncultured bacterium
GGGACGCCTACGCTACCCTCGCCGGCGGGGACGCCTACGCTACCACACTATTGCCCTCAATTAACTGGAAGCACCACCCGAAATCCGATGAAATAGTAACTATAATCGGGCACAAAGAATGTCCGATTCGCCGATCTAAGCTGATTTGCCTGGTTGCCCCAACTGCCACCCCGGAGAATACGCATATCTCCTGTTTCTGGACCATTGGGATCGGTTGCCGCATCTGCCGCATACTCTCCATACCAATCGTTGCACCATTCATAAACGTTTCCCGCCATATCATACAAACCATAGGCATTAGGGGATCTTCCAGCCACTGGTTGTGTGCCGAATTCTTCAAAATCCGAACCATAGATCCAGGAATTTCCAAACCATATAGCGTAATTATTGACTTCACTGGTGTCGATAGGGGTTGCCGGGTAAGGATCATAATCTTTGTTCCAGAAAAAATCACTCACTGACCCCGCCTTGCCGGCATACTCCCACTCCGCTTCGGTCGGAAGACGATAACCATGTTTCGCAAAGTCAATAACTACGCCTTCTAACTCAGACAGATTTCCCGGGACGCCATTGATCTCTGTATAGGTATACACCGTATCCAATCCGTCAAGCTTACTCCTGGCGTTGCAGTAGAGTACAGCGTCCCCCCAAAAAACCTCGTAAGCCGGATAGTCATCCCCGACACCATAAGTAGCTGACCAGGATGGAGTTGTATACCCTTGACCGGTGTAAATATCTTTCATTACCGCATCATAGTCCGCTTGGGTCACTTCCGTAGTATCCATCCAGAAGTTGTAGGTGAAACTGACTGTGTGAACTGGCATTTCATCGTCATAGCCGTTTTCCGAACCCATTTGGAAACTGGCGTTCTTTGAGTTGATTAAAACCATCCCATCGGGGGTGAAAGTCTGGTTTCCACCATTTGTGGGATTATTGTCATTATCGCAGGAAAAAAAGAAAAATGACAGAAGTATGGCTATGATGCATAATAAAAATTTTGCGCTTTTCATCGTTTGCCTCTCTAAAAATTACCTCATCAAAATCACTTTCTGGATGTTGCTTTGATCGTTGTATTGGATCTGAATAAAGTAGATCCCACTTACCAGGTTGTTTTCCGTCAGGCTCGCATCGAAAAGGAACTCGAAATATCCCGCCTCGAAAATCCGGTTCTGCTGGAAGACCTGTTGACCGAGAACATTATAGATTGTAAATGACAACTCTCCCTTCGACGGCACGGCAAAGGGGATAGTCACAGTTGGATTGAAGGGATTCGGATATGCGGATTTCACAGTAAATTCCGTCGGTATCGCGGGTGAATCCACCTCCAGCTCTACCTCCGCATAAGCGCCCTCACCAAACAGAACAGGCTGTCCGCCACAAACCGTGCTGATTTCCTTATCGGCGGATTTCACTTTGATCGTCATCGGATGTCCCACGGCAAATCCGGCGAGATTGTAATCCGGAGCGCCGCCCCAGGCGATTACCGGGGTCAGTTCATAATCTTTCAGAACACCCGCTTTTCCCACCAGCAGATGGTCATCGTATAGTTCGATGACATCGGGCTGAAGTTTTTTAAGGTGTTCTGTCAGCCGAACGAGAACGACATAAGGCAGTCCGGTCGCTGGCGGTGCATTTTCTGCTTCAGGAATGTCCCATACTTCATTTGAAGAACCTGCAATCTTCATGATCCCCGGATTATATTGGAAAGTCAGATTTTGTGTGACGAAGATGAAGTACCCTTCGCCTGGAATCATATTTCCCAGAGTGTTGATAAAAGGTGGAATCCAGAATCCGCCGCCGTCGTTCATCGCAATCGTAATACGGTCAGCGATCCCGGAAAGTGCAACGTTAATCGGGATGGGATAATCGAACGGATACCCGAGCCAATTCCAACGATTGCTTTGCAAATTATACTGAATCGCTGGGTTAACGGGGCTTCCGACAATTGTCAGAGATGAAGGTTGGCTGCAGAAAATCTGGTAACCTTCAGTTATGGTGATATTTCCAATCGTGTTGATAAATGGCGGTATGTAGATATGACCGTCATCCTGATAAACGATGACAAGATCGTTAATCCCGCCAAATACTTCAGCCGCAGCCAAGTCTGGCGGTGTAATGTACAGGGAAGTCAGTTCGAAGTAATTCATCCGCAGGTTGATTGACATGTAGGAGATCTGTCCGACATCGAACCACGCGGTTAGATTGTTCATCAATGTATTGAAGTCTTCCGTCGGTTCAAGCCAATAATCCCACTCATTCCGTTCGGGATTATAGAGTGAATCCTTTCGGCAGTTGCTGAAGATATCGAAAGCAAAATAGGCGGATTTCCGGTTGTTGAAATCACAACGTAGAGCTTGGAAGTTCTCCATCTCTTCACCGGTAAAAATGGGAACTCCATTCGCGTTGGGAACCACGAAATCCGCCTGATCACTGCTATAACGATTCGGATAAGTGATAAATGGCTGATCTGTCCAGTTTCCCGAGATGACATCTCCCGGTTCTCCAAAGAAAACGCTGTCCGTGGGAACCGGGTCATTCACTCCAGATTCGATGCCGAACAAATCATACGCCAGATCACCGGCGGAAAAGACAGGCGCAGCATTCTCTCCGTTTCCCGCAAAATAATCCATATCGGAAAGGATGAAATTCTTGTCCTCGGCGACCACATTTCTGAAAGGACAGGTCTGATATTCACGAGTCGGCAGCAACGTACTTCTTCCACAGACGAAGATTGTCCCCCAGGCACCTCCATCGACCGTGTACTCATCGATCCCTTTATTTTGATCTATATCATAGAGTTCATATTCAATGTCACTATCATCAAGATAGGTGACAATTACATTAAATCGATCTTCCATGTTGTCTGAAACCACTAGGATCTCTGCCTCTGGATTCATCAGTTCAATGATATTGAATGAGAGCTGGTCGTCTATATTTGAGCCTAGAGCCCCAGCATCGTCCTGGACTTCGATCCAGTATGATACCTGATCGCCAGGCGTCACCCGATAATCAGCCAGATCGAATTGAGCCGTGAAGACGCCGTCGTGATTCGGATCGGTCATCTCAAAAACATCAGGCGGACCATTATTGATCGATACATTAAGGTTCGCCGTGTCGGTCGTCCAGCCGTTATTATCACTGATCTCAGCTTCGACCGTGCAGATTTTCTCCGCGTTAATCGTATTTGGCAATTGGCTCATCGAATGAATGACCGGCGGCGGATTCTCCTGGTTCTCGGTCCCAAAAGTAGGAACCAACTGCATGAATGCGCCGGTTCCGTTGGGAAACCTGCCGTAGCTGACATCTGTCATCTGCGCCGGATAGATGACCTGATCGAGAATTGTCAGATTCGGCGCGGAAAAGAGCAGCCTGCCTCCTGCAACGTTGGGTGTGAAGTTCGCGTGCCATCCTTCCTGCTCAATATCACTATCCAACCAGACGATCAGGTAACCATGCGCCGCTATAGTAGTATTCGGAAAAGCCCATTTATCCAAATCATTGCTGTCGTCGCTCAAATAGAATCCCCACAGGCTGCGACTCGTATTGCCGTTGTTGTATAATTCGATCCAGGGATCGGATTCTCCGGCGGGATCGGTGACCGTCACCTCGTTATCGAGGAGAAATTCGTTGATCACAAAGACACCGTTCGCCACGGGATTCAACGCATACACCCCCGGGTAATCTGTCGGGTAACGGAGGACACGCACCACTTCCCTGCCATAATTATAGCTCCATTGAGTCACTCCAGCAGCGTTGACCTCGAATAAGTAACCGCTGGTCGATTCGCTGATTATCGTGTTGCCGTTGGGAAGACGCTGGCAGCCGCCCAAATGATTGGAATAAAAACCAGCGGCTGTATAAGTCCAGACCGGAGCGGCAGGACCATAAGCCTGACCAGGAACCCAGGTATAATTATATCGCCCTTCATACGGAGGTACGAGTTCAACAATCATGGAAGTGCCCAAACCCTCGCGATTGTTGAATGCCATGATATTGCCCCATCCGGGGCAGCCTTCGGGAATCCAGACCGAACAGTGAACTACTTGGAATACCTCCGCTCCCGGGGCGTCGTAGTTGGAAGGATTGCCCCAACGGTAGAGAATATCGCCGCCCCTTCCAGCGTTTCCGCCCGTATGACCGGCTGCCTCCGCCGTGGTCGTGCTGTGATCGATGACATATATCTCATCGAGCGTATGTGAAGAGATGACAATCTGGTCTAGATCCGGGTTGTAGCTGATCCCGTTGATGTGCATCCAATCGCCGCCTTGAGGTCCGCCGCCGCCGCCACGAATGTTGATATCGAACAGTTCCGGATGATCGCCTACCACGCCATAATTATCCCGCGCTGGATCGTAATCCTGGATCAGGTGATCCCAAGCGTGCCATTGCCAGACTATTGTGCCGCCGTTTGCCCCGCTGGGGCGAACCTCAATAATATGATCGGGCCACAGGGAGTGATTTCGATTTAATCCCGCTTGCCTTGCCTGTGCCGCCGTTTTTACCTCCCAGGCGATCAACAGCACATTCCCATTCGGCATCGGTTCAATATCATGGTGCGACAGATAAGTTGCGCTGCTATAAGTATATTCCCAGACCAGAGTCCCATTCCAATTATAATCTTGAACAATCCCCTGCGCCCCACCGCCGTTTAATTGCGGATTGTTCACCTGGGCAGTACGCAGAAGGTGACCGTTTTCAAGAAGATAGTATGAGTATCCGCCATTTCGATTCGACGCCCAACTGTGAACAGTAGCGTTGTTGAGGTTGATCAGATTGGTGTTTCGGGAATTATTTTGGGCGAAGAGGGTGTAGCCCGGGTAAGGTTCAGCGTGGGTTAAACTTGTTAATAAAGGTAAAAGGATCAAGACTTTCCATAGGCGATGGCGGCTCGTGTTAGTTCGTTCCATAGTCAGCTCCTGTCTATTGGTTAGTAGCTCAGTTGAGAATAAGACGCTTTAAGAAAAAGGATGTTTAATCGAGACGAGAGTCAGATAATTCAAGAAAAACAAATGGTGGCCATCGAAAAACAAATGGTGGCCATCGAAAAACAAATGGTGGTCATCGAGTCAGTCTCAACCGTTCACCGCGTGCAGGTGGCGTCAGCCGTCCTCGGCTGACGCCTTGTCTAAATGACTCAAACCACCGACAGAACTTGAAATCAGCCATAACGCAGGTGGCGTCAGCCGTCCTCGGCTGACGCCTTGTCTAAATGACTCAAACCACCGACAGAACTTGAAATCAGCCATAAGCTGATGTTATACTCTCACTGCCCGAGAGATTCATTGCGATTGTTTGAATATACTGAAAATATCTGGCGACATAATGCACGAACTCTTCATTACAGAGTCCATTTTCTCATCGGCGGGAGCTTCTCTCCCCAACGGAGTGCTTACTTCCGCTGTTACCCACCTGTACTTGCGCCTTGGACGCCTCGATGCTGTTATCGAGGAGACGCTTCAATTTCTTTTTCGTGCCTTACGTGCGGAGAAGGGCTTTCCTAATGCTGAATTACATATCGAGTTAGAGGAGGTTGCTTGTCGATGCGACTCCTGCGATGCTGTTTTCACCATCGATCTGCCGCTTTTCCGCTGTCCTCAATGCGAATCCGGACATGTCCAGGTGATTCGAGGACGAGGAATCGTACTGACACGCATTGTTGCCGATGTCCCTAAGGAGGCTTATGAACATCCCGGTAATCCGTAATGTTCTGGAGGAGTCAGACGCTCTGGCTCGTGAAAACCGGGCGACCTTTGATCAGCATGGCGTTTTTGTTGTCAATCTAATGGGTTCCCCAGGATCGGGGAAGACGACATTGTTGCTCCAGACAATCCCGCGGCTGCAGGAGCGCGGCTTTTCTTGCGCGGTAATTGAAGGCGATATCGCTACGACGCTGGACAGTGAACGTCTTGCCCCGCTCGGCATCTCCGTCGTACAGGCGAATACGGAGCCCTTCGGAGGAGATTGTCATATTGGCTCACATTTGATCAAGTCCGCCCTCGCGTATCTCGACCTTAAAGACATACGTTTCCTGTTCATCGAAAATATCGGTAATCTGGTCTGCCCCGCGGAGTTCTATCTTGGTGAAGACCGAAAGGTGGTACTCCTCTCGATTACCGAGGGTGAGGACAAACCGTTGAAATATCCCTTGATGTTCCGTGAGTGCCAGGCTTGTCTGATCACTAAAACCGATCTTATTCCGCACCTTGACGTAGATATGGCTCTGCTCGAGAAGAATATCCGTAATATAAACGCCGATCTGGAGATTCTGCCCCTCGCCGCAAAATATGACGAAGGAATCCACCGCTGGCTGGAGTGGCTGATGCAGAATTTGGAGACAGCAGGAAAGAGAGTAGGAGTAAAGAGCTAAAAATCACATGGAGCTGCTTGACATCGCGAAGCAGGTGTTTTAAATTTGAATCTAGCTGTATTGAGTGATATAGGAAAAGCGGTTACTTGTATGTGTGAAATATTTCTCATATACCATCATTTAAGCTAAGTCATTGTTCTTTTTGATAATATGTTGCTTTTTTCGCGAGTCTTGTGAAAAGTTACGAATAGTATTATCATCGATCCCTTGAAAGGGAAATGTTATGATGTGCTGTTTTACAAATCTTTACGTTTTCCACTTCTCGGAAATCCTGTTCCCAGTTCAAGACAATTATAAGGAGGAGACATGGCTCTGCCACTGCAAGAACCCACACTGAAACGAGAGGGGGAGCTTCGAGCCGCCTTCTGGGAGCAGTTGGAGTCAATTCCCGGGGGTGATAAAATTCAAAACTGCATCCAATGCGGCACCTGCACCGGATCGTGTCCAATCAGCCCCTGGATGGACATTACGCCTCGAGAAGCGGTGGCACTGTTCCGCGCCGGTCACCTGGAAGACATCCTGCATAGCCATACTATTTGGCTTTGCGCCTCCTGTTATACCTGCCGTGTCCGTTGTCCCTCCGGAATTATGGTCACCGATCTTCTCTATGCTCTCAAACGATTGGCGATGAAAAAGAAGATCTTCCCGCGTCATTTCCCGGTTCACGCCCTTTCGGAGACCTTCATCAACAACCTCTATAAATACGGTCGCAACTTCGAATTGGGCTTGGGAATCCGTTATTTCCTGCGTACTAATGCCACCAAGATGATTACCAATGCCGGTTTCGGCTTTGGGATGATGATGCGCGGCAGGATGGCTCTGACTCCGAAAGCGATTAAAAAAGTCCGTGAGGTACGCGCCATCATCGATCGCGCTCAAAAGGCAAAGGAGGTCTGATGAACTACGCTTATTATCCCGGTTGCAGCTTGGAGTATACTGGAAAACCCTATGATAAATCGGTGCGTGCCGTTTTTGCCGGTTTGGGCATCGGACTCCAGGAGATTGAGGATTGGAACTGCTGCGGGGCGACCTTTTACATGTCCACCAACAAGCTGGTCGGCTATGCGGTGAGCGCTCGCAACCTCGCAATCGCCCAGAAAATGGGCTACGACATCTGCGCCCCCTGTTCGAGCTGCTATACAATTCTAAGGAAGACCAACCGCCATTTTGCCTGGAATATAAAGGCTCGACCTGTGATCAACGATGCTTTAGCCGCCGTCAACCTATCATATAACGGCAAGGTCGATGTACGACATCCGCTCGACATCCTGGTTAATGACGTCGGAATCGAACGTATCCTTGATGTCGCACCGTTTCGCTTCGATGGTCTTGCCATTGCTCCTTATTACGGCTGCCAGATTGTACGTCCGGTATACCACTTCGACGATCTTGAGGAACCGATGACTATGGATCGTCTCTTTACTGCCTTGGGAGCGAAAGTGGTTTATTATCCGGGGAAGGTACGGTGCTGTGGCGGGATGTTGATGACCACCCAGGAGGAAGTCGGGCTCGATTTAAACCATGAACTGATCCGTGACGCCGAGGAAAACGGCGCCGAAGTGATTGCCACTGCCTGCCCGATGTGCCAGATGAATCTTGAGGGCTATCAGCCTCAGATAAACAAACGTTACGGCGAAAAACACCACATTCCCATCATCTATTTTACCCAGTTGGTCGGACTGGCTCTGGGAATTAAACCAAAAACATTGGGATTGGATACCCTGCTGATCCGTCCCGCAGATTATAAGCTGAAACCAAAGGCGGTGGAGGTTGCCGTATGAGCGAACCGAATCGGAACGGAAATGGCGGAGTTCATCATCGGGTGGGTGTGTATATCTGCCATTGCGGAGTTAACATCTCGAAGATGGTGGATGTGGCGCAACTGACGCGTCTCCTGGCGGATCACCCACAAGTGGCGGTTGCCCGTGATTACAAGTTCATGTGCAGCGAACCGGGGCAGGCGATGATCGTCCAGGACATACAGGATCACCAGTTAGACCGGATAGTGGTCGCCGCGTGCAGCCCATTGATGCATGAACCAACGTTTCGCAACGCGGTCGAGAGGGGCGGGCTTAACCGATACTTCTTCGAGATGGTCAACATTCGCGAACAGGTGAGTTGGGTGACCACGGACTATAATGCGGCGACGAAAAAAGCCTTAGCCCTTATCCGCGGCGCTGTCGCCCGAGTAGTCCTGCATCAGCCGCTCGAGATGAGACGGGTTCCCATTACCAAGCGGGTGATGATCATCGGCGCCGGAATCGCCGGGATCGAAGCCGCCCTTCAGATTGCCGACGCTGGATTCCAAGTGATTCTCGTCGAGAAGGATGATTCCATCGGCGGTCACATGGCAAGTTTCGACAAGACCTTTCCCACGCTCGACTGCGCCGCCTGTATTCTCACCCCTAAAATGGTCTCCATCGGCAAACATCCAAATATCAAGCTGTTGACCTGGTCTGAGGTCGAAAAGGTAGAAGGGTACGTGGGCAATTTTAAAATTAGAGTGAAACGTAAACCACGGTACGTGGATCCAGAGAAATGCAACAGTTGTGGAACCTGTTATGAATCCTGCCCCAGTCACCCGTATCCGCTTCAACGCCGGCTCTTTCTCGGCGAAACACTCTTCAAGGAAGCGAATCTACTTGG
>CAZCRQ010000111.1:0-3336 GCA_964501095.1 uncultured bacterium
CTCCGTGCTTGCGATCCTTCCGCGCTTGTGATTCGTGATTGAATTCCTCGCAGGCAGGGACGCCTACGCTACCCCTCATGGCGGGGTAGCGTAAGCCTCCGTGCTTGCGAGATGTAGGCATGAGGGGTAGTTATGTAGCCCGGACGTGCCACCGTCCGGGAGATATTTGGATAAATATGGGTCATTTTCCCGGACGACGGTGCGTCCGGGCTACCTGGCTGAAAGCACGTAACCTTCTCCCAACAAAGACACAAAACTCTTCACCCTAAAGACGCCAAGGCACCAAGATGCCCTTTTGCCTTTGCCCTTTCGCTTTTCCCCTTTCCCCTTTTCCCCTTTAACGCATCGGATTGATTTTAGTGGAATCAAGCAAGTAGATTATTATCAGTCATAAGTATCGAGTAGAGGGTTGAGATGGGAATAAAGTTTTGAACAGTGAGAATCTGAAATATTATCGGGAGCTGTCAATTCAACCGAATGCAAGCCAGGAGGAGGTTCGCGATGCCTATCGAAGGTTGGCGAAGCAGTACCATCCCGACCTCAACCGCGGCGATCCCAAGGCGGAGGAGCGGTTCAAACGGATCAACGAAGCCTATCACAAGCTGATGGATCCTAAAAGTCGCATCCATACACAAACAACCAGCGCAGCCAAATCCCGAACCCATGAGGAATCCAAGCGACGTGCAAAATCTGATGACCAAAAAGCCAAAAGCGAATCTGCAAGCAGCTTTTCCGATTTTTTCAAAAAAGTATTCAAGACCGAGGAAGAACCAGATCGACCTTCCATCAAGAGAAATTCTCATCCAAAAGCACCGTCACTCGGCAAAGGACGTGATTTGCAAATCAATCTTGAGTTGGACGCCATTGAAATGGCGACCGGTATAAAGAAAACAGTGCTTCTTACCCGTGAACGTACCTGTCATGTCTGTGATGGCAGCGGACTCCAACCTGGATGTCAACCCATCACCTGCAAAATCTGTCTGGGAATTGGAGAAATTCCGCGAAGCCAAGGCGGGCAGACGGTTTTTGTCACTTGTCCAAATTGCCGGGGAAGCGGGAAAATCATTCGTGATCGTTGTTTGAACTGCGGAGGCGAGGGAATCGCTCCCGGCAAGTCACAGGTTACAATCAATGTTCCTGAAGGGACAAAACCGGGGCAGATCCTGACTATCGTCGGATTGGGCGACGCGGGACGCAATGGGGGAACGGATGGCGATCTTCACGTTAACATAAGCGAAAAAGAGAATCCTTATTTTCAAGCTCAGGGCTACGATCTGGTTTGTGATTACCCTTTAAATTTACTCGAAATTATGCAGGGCGGTGAGATTGAGGTGCCCTCCCCGCGAGGTCATATTAAGCTGACACTTAATCCACGCTTGGAGCACAATAAAATGCTCAGAGTAAACGGCAAGGGACTTCCCAAACCGGATGGCGGTTATGGCGATCTGATCATTCGGATTCGTCACCATTTTCCCGAGAAGGTGTCAAAAAAAGCACTGGATCTTATTCAACAGTTGGTGGAGCTGCCTGGTTGGAAACCGAAACGAGATAAAAAGGTTTAGATTATGGCGAAGTTGATGATAGGCGTGTCTGGGATACGTGGAGTCATTGGTGAAGGTTTGACACCGGAAGTGGTCGCTCGTTATGGTGCTGCATTCGGTACCTTCATCGGCGGCGGAAAGGTAGTAGTGGGAGGAGACACCCGCCCCTCACGATATATGATACGTGCGGCACTCTTTTCCGGATTGATGGCGACTGGATGTGATGTAATCGATCTCGATCTGGTCACGACACCTACCGTTGAACTCATGGTTGAAAAATTAAAAGCTTCCGGGGGGGTGTGTGTCACCGCCAGCCATAATCCAATCAGTTGGAATGCGCTGAAATTTCTTGATCAGCGCGGCCGGTTCATCAGTTCAGAACAAGGTGCGGAAATCAATCGTTTGTATGATCAGAATGAAGCCCAATATGTTGAGACTTCGCAACTTGGAACAGTTACTCGTGAATCAGGGGGTGTGGAATATCACATCCGTCGTGTCCTGGATCATCCTCTGATCGATGTCTCAGCCATCCGACGAAGCCAATTCCGAGTTGCGGTCGATGCGGTTAATTCTGTCGGCAATACCATTATGCCGAATCTTCTCCATGAATTGGGATGCGATGTGGTAAAAATCAACTCAGATTTGAGTGGTCAATTTGGTCGCGGCGCCGAGCCCTTGCCGGAAAACCTCGGTGATCTTTGCGACTTGGTAGTTAAGGAAGGTGCAGATATTGGTCTGGCTTTGGATCCGGATGGAGACCGCTTGGCGATAATCGATGAACAAGGGCGTCCCCTTGGGGAGGAATATACTTTAGCATTGGCGGTAAAACTGGTGCTTGACCGTACTCCGGGACCGGTTGTCTGCAATCTATCGACGAGCCGGATTGTTGAAGACCTGGCGAAGGCGGCGAGGGTGGAATTTACTCGCACTAAGGTGGGCGAAGCGCATGTGGCAAAAGAGATGGATCGAATCAAAGCAGCCATCGGAGGAGAGGGTAATGGTGGAGTGATGCTGCCCGGTGTTCATTCCGGCAGGGATGCGATGGTTGGTACGGCGTTGATTCTCTCTCTGCTTGTCTCGGAAGGCGGACCACTTAGTATCATTCACAGCCGTCTTCCCAAATATGTCATGGTGAAACGTCGAATCGGAATTGAGAAATTTGCTTTGGAATCAGTGTTGGAATTGCTTAAAAAAGAATTTGGCACCGAGGCGCAGTTCAACATACTCGATGGAGTCCGTATGGATCTTGAGGATGGATGGGTGCATGTCCGTCCTTCAAACACCGAACCCATTGTCCGAATCTACAGTGAAGCAGAAGATCATACTACTGCCTCCCAATTGGCGAATCGGGTGATCTCGTTAATAGGTACAGATAAATAAATGGTTCTTCGCTGTTTTAAGTGAGTAGTTTTTACTAAATAATCACCAGTTCGTCTTTGCGAGCCCGCCATTAAAATTGCTTCACGGTGTTCGCCATGACTAACCAGGCGGGCGAAGCAATCTGATTGTTAATACTAAACTTAGAGATTGCTTCAGCGCTAATTTAATTGGATTTTACCGTAATAACTGAAATTTTCGTATAAATACACAGTTGACTGGATTCCTACCTTCGTGGGAGTGACGCCTTGGGTAATGCCCTGATAGTTTCGGACAGCCTGTTAAAACAGTGAGGAACCAAATAAATTAAGGGAAGCTGTTTAGTTGGGTCCTCCCGCCGGTGGGAATACCTACGCCACAAGAGGTAGCGTAAGCCTCCGTGCTTGCGATTCGCCTCCGTGCTTGCGAGGGGATTGCG
>CAZCRQ010000111.1:3436-8954 GCA_964501095.1 uncultured bacterium
CGCAGGCGGGGACGCCTACGCTACCCGCAGGCAGAGACGCCTACGCTACCCGCAGGCAGAGACGCCTACACTACATCGCAGATAAAATAATCAGAGGGCTAAAATGAAGATAATCGCCAGCAATCATTTCGGTTCGGTTTCGGATGTCGCCCGATTGATCGATCACACCCTTCTCAAGCCGTCTGCTACAAAAAACGAGATTCATCAGGTGGCTGAAGAAGGTGTTGCGCACCGCGTGGCGGCAGTATGTGTAAATCCATATTGGATTAAGGAAGTGGCAAATATAATGATTGGATCTGGTGTTGCCGTATGCAGTGTAATAGGATTTCCTTTGGGGGCGAATCGAGCCGACTTGATCGCTGAGGAAGCCATACATGCTGTCGATGACGGAGCAGATGAGATCGACATGGTGATCAACCTGGGATTGGCAAAAGCTGGGGAGTGGGAGCGGGTGCAGCGGGGAATCGTCCTAGTGAGGAATTCAATCGGCAGGAAAATCCTCAAGGTTATCCTGGAGATCTGCGAACTGACTGATGCCGAGATCGAAACGGGTAGCCAAATTGCAATTGCCGCGGGCGCTGATTTTATCAAAACATCTACCGGCTTCGGACGGTTTGGGGCGACAACTTCAGCGGTCAAGATCATGCGTCGAATCGCCGGGGAAAAAGTTGGTGTCAAAGCCTCGGGAGGGATTCGTACCTTTGAATCGCTGCTTGATATGGTAAATGCCGGCGCCTCCAGAATTGGAACCTCCGCGACGCCCGCGATTCTCCAGCAGGCGCAGGAATATCTGAGGGAACACAAGGACAAACAATGAGGGAGGTACTGGCGGTTATCCTTGGAGGCGGCAGGGGAACACGGCTTTATCCCCTGACTAAATACCGTTCAAAACCCGCGGTGCCATTGGCGGGAAAATATCGACTTATCGACATCCCAATTTCTAATTGTCTGAATTCAGGTATTTCACGCATTTTTGTCTTGACTCAATACAATTCCGCCAGCCTCAATCGGCATATCAATCTTACTTATCATTTCGATCATTTCCGTTTGGAAGGTTTTGTCGACATCATCGCCGCAGAACAAACAGAACAATCGGCAGATTGGTTCCAGGGCACTGCCGATGCTGTACGGAAAACCTTGATCCATTATTCACCTTACCGGTTTGATTATTATCTCATTCTCTCCGGTGATCATATTTACAGCATGGACTATCGTGAAATGATCGGGAAACACATCGAAGAGCGGGCGGAAGTCAGTGTAGCGACGATTCCGGTTTCTCGTGAAAAAGCACCTGGATTGGGGATTCTGGTTACAGACGGGGACAGTTTTATCCGCCATTTCGTGGAAAAACCGAAAGATCCTGCAATCATCGGCAGTTTGGTGATCGGTGACGAGTATTGGAGGCAAAGGAATCTCCCGATTCGTAAAAATTTATTCCTCGCCAATATGGGTATTTACATTTTCAACAGAAAAGTCCTCGAACAGATTTTAAATGACGGCAATGAAGTCGATTTCGGAGCGGAAATTTTTCCACGCTCGATTCGGGAGTCACGTAAAGTAAGAGCGCACTTATTTGAAGGATATTGGGAAGATATCGGGACAATTCGTTCTTTTTACGAAGCCAATCTCGGTTTTCTCGATCATGTCCCTAAGTTCAGTTTTTATAATGAATACTCTCCGATTTATACACATTCCCGTTTTCTACCGCCTAGTAAAATTAACCGAGCCTTTACCGAGGAAGCCATCCTCAGCGAGGGGTGCATTGTGGAAAATGCGACAATCCGTCGAAGTCTGGTCGGTGTGCGGAGCATTGTCGGCAATGGGGCGACATTGGTCTCTACGATACTGATGGGTGCCGATTACCATGAGACTCCCGAGCAGAAGGAGTGTAACCGCAACCAGGGCATTCCGGATATCGGCATTGGGGAGGGCAGTTACCTCGAAGGCGCCTTGATAGATAAAAATGCACGGATCGGGAAAAATGTAAAAATCGTTAGCGGAAAAGCTCCTGATACCAGCGGAGAGGGGTGGGTGTTGAAGGACGGCATTATTGTAATTGAGAAAAATGCGGTGATTCCGGATGGGACGCAGCTTGTTTTCCGATAAATCCCGAATAACTAATGATGATGATAATCATTGACTCTCAGTGCATCCTGATAGTGATATACTTTTACTTCCGGTTCAAGCACGACCACGCACAGGTCAATTCTCACAGGAGGAAGTGGATCTTTCAAAGTCGCCAGATAATACTTTGCCAGACGGATCAACTGCCGACGTTTTGCAAAGGGAATCCGCTCCTCCGGATCGCCGTATTCCAGACTGCGGATGGTTCGTACTTCCACCAACACCAGGTCTGAACCATCCTGCATTACCAGGTCGATCTCTCCGGCTTTCAGGATCATATTTTTTTTAACCAGACGAAATCCCTGCCGCTTTAAATACTTGCAGGCAATCTGTTCCCCTTTTTCCCCAGTCGCTTTCTTGTCTTTCATGCCAAATATTATAGAGGTGGTGTCAGTCGTCCTCGGCTGACACCATAGTCGTCCTTATAGAGGTGGTGTCAGTCGTCCTCGGCTGACACCATAGTATTTGATTTTCCTTCAGTCGGGGACGACTGACGGCACACTGACCTGATTTTAAAAGATTGCCGGTGAATCGGGCGCCTGCCGTACTTTCGAATTGCTTCGATATGTGTTCGTGTGCCATAGCCTTTGTTTGAGGCAAATCCATAAATCGGATAGATGGAATCCCAAACGACCATCTCGCGATCACGATATACTTTTGCCAGGATTGAGGCGGCGGCGATGGAGAAAGATACGGTGTCCCCTTTGATGATGTTGATCTGGTCAATTATTCCCAGATCCGGTATTCGACCATCGATCAGCAGGATCGGTTTTGGGCTCGAATCAACGCTGCCTTCCTGAAAAAGATTATGATTTACAAAACATTTGTCAAGACGCGCTCCATATTGTTTTAAAATTAAATTGATCGATCCCAAATAATTTGCGCTGGGGGAAGGTTCGCCGGATTCCGAATCTCTCTGGCAATCATCTTTAATCTGTTCCATAGATGTGATAATGCTATATAATCCTAGATAAGTTAATACTTTTCGTATGGCAGAACACATCGCTTCGCCTGTCGCCTGTAAAATATTAATTTCGTCAATTCTCTGGGGAGCCGTTTCGCCGATTGCCCAAGCCAGCGCTTTTTCCTTGATTTGCAACTCCAGCAGTTCCCGATCTATCGACTTCAATTGCTTGGAATCCAGGATGCCGGGAATGATAATTTCCGTAGCTGAGGCGACAGCGGCGGCGACAACCGGTCCGGCAAGAGGACCGCGTCCGACTTCATCCACCCCGATCACCAGGAATCCATCCCTCCACAGCGTTTTATCGGGAACGGAGGGGAAAATTTTTCTTGAAACGATATTCTTTTTCAAGTGAATTCTTCATGTATAACGCTTTCACGCCGCAGCTCCATTCATCAGACCGGCGCGGTTGACGATGTTGCTTACCCATGGTGAGTTCTGGATATTGCGGAAATTAGGGATTGATATAGAGGTTAAACAAGATGCTAGAGACCCACGATCCGGAAATCAGGCAAATCGTCCAACAAGTCGAAACGAAAATTCAAGAAATCCCTTTGATCGGATTCATCTTAGGAAGCGGGCTAGGAGAATTCGCTGAAGAGGTGAAAAATCCAATCATAATGCCGACTTCATCGCTTCCCGATTACCCGAGAAGCACGGTCAGCGGTCATGCTGGGAAGCTGGTCGCCGGCAGAATCGGGGAAGTTTCAGTGATGATCGTGCAGGGAAGGGTGCATTATTATGAAGGGTATCCCATCTCGAAGGTGGTTTATCCGGTGCGTTTGTTAGCGGCTCTGGGAGCGCAAGCTTTGATCGTCACCAATGCCGCCGGGGGGATGGGGGAAGAATTCCAGCCCGGCGACCTCATGGCAATCACCGATCAGGTAAATTTAATGGGCGTGAATCCCCTGGTCGGGCAGTCCTGGGGTTTTGAAACGTTTCCGGATATGACCGACGCATACGATCCAAAACTGCGTCAGGCGCTGCATCGAGCGGCGAAATCGGTCAATGTTATTTTAAAGGAAGGCGTCCTGGGCGGTTGGATGGGACCATCTTATGAAACGGCAACGGAAGTCCGATTGTTAAAAATGGTTGGTGTTAGTGCCGCCTGCATGTCAACCATTCCAGAGGTGATTGCCGCAGCACGGTTGCGTTTGCGTCTCGCTGGAATATCTTGTATCACAAATATGGCAACTGGCTTTTCTACAACCCCCTTGACACACGAAGAAGTCAAAGTGACCGCGGCAAAGGTGCAAGTTAAATTCCGAACGCTGTTAAAGGCGGCGATCCCGGAAATCGCAGCAATTATTGGTCATTCTGAACGTTGAACAATAGTATTAATCATACATTGATTCGACTACGAAAAAACTGTATAACTTTCATTATATCTTCCGGAAGCGGCACTTCAAACCTCATCATTTCCTTGGTCACCGGATGTTTGAAACCGAGTAGCCGTGCATGCAGTGCCTGCCTGGGTAAGAGCCCTAGCGCTTCCCTCGCTGTTTCGCGTCGATATGATGTCAACCGCGCCAAACCATGCATCCTGCCGCCATAAATCGCATCCCCGAAGACAGGAAATCCGCGGCTGGAGAAATGTACACGAATCTGGTGAGTTCGTCCTGTTTCCAGTGTCACTAAAAGAAGCGAAGCGAATTCAAATCTTTCTATTACCCGCCAGTGAGTGACAGCGGATTTGCCATCTTCGACTATCGCGAATTTTTTCCGATTCCCCGGGTGACGGGCGATCGGAGCGGTGATTGTTCCAGTTTCCGGCGGATCGCCCCAAACCAGCGCGAGATATTCCCTTTCAATATCATGTTCGTGAAATAGACAACCTAGTTCTGTCATCACATTTTCATCCTTCGCGACAACTAATAAACCGGATGTCTCTTTATCGAGACGATGAACAATGCCCGGACGTGTAGATTCGTTATCGGACAGGGGAAGTTTTTGATAGCGTCCGAGCAAAGCATTGACCAGGGTTCCGTGGTGGTGCCCCGCCGCCGGATGGACAACCATTCCCGCAGGTTTATTTACAACCAGGAGGTAGGGATCTTCATAAATGACATCGAGCGGTATCTCTTCCGCCGCCGCTGCCGGACGCGGAGGATGGGGAAAGGCGACTTCTATCCGACTGCCGCCAGGAATTTTAGCGGATGGTTTTAGCAGTTTTCCATCCACCAGGATTCTCCCTTCACGAATCAGCTTCTGCACACGGCTGCGGCTGATCTTCGGTAACCGATTGGTTACTAGAACATCCAATCGTTCACCTGCAGAATAGCCATCTTCCACCTGGAGGACGACACGATTCAGGGCTAAATTTTCTGGTGTGCGGTAATCCATAGCCTCGAGATTCGATTCCGATTTATAAAAAGTGGTGTCAGCCGTCCGCGGCTGACACCACAAGTTTCCATCCTATCAATCCTTCAT